>JAPLJJ010000265.1 GCA_026388665.1 Deltaproteobacteria bacterium | reverse complement strand
GGCAGTTACAACGCAGCGCGTTTGTTACGCCTTCCAAAGACCATGCAGGTTACAGTATTCGCGTGCTGTAAATTCACCCGAAACAGGAAAAAAGGCTTCAGGGGCCTGTCCTGGCTTCAGGAATTGTCGATAAGCTTTCCCCTCAACCAGTACTTCAATCCACTCGATGTAATGCTTCTCTTCCATGGGATGAGCAACACTTCCCACCTTGACCTTTAAACCGCCATCAACAGCTTCTTTTACCGGAACGTGCTTCTCTTTTGCGGCGTCCACAGTATTTGCGATAAAGAGCTTCATTGGCTGGCCACAACACACTAGCTCGCCCTGACCAGCATGAATCATTTCAACAATGTTTCCACAAACTTCGCATTTGTAGACCTGAAGTAATTCCGTCATTTTTCAAATACCTCCCTGTCTTTTTTCTGACACATTCTGCTTTCAGTTTAAGGAAAAGTAGATCGCTTGTCTTGATTTCAGACCCTATCAATCGGAACCTCTTGATTTTTTTTTGGCCTACCAGTTCTCTGCGAGTATCTCAAAGTATGCTTTGGGATGAGCGCAGGCAGGGCATGATTCCGGCGCCTCAATACCCTCGTGTAAGTACCCACAATTGAGACACCTCCACACTACCGGCTTATCCTTTTTAAAAACCTTTCCTGATTCAACGTTTTTCAAGAGATCCAGATAGCGCTTCTCATGCTGTTTTTCCGCAACCGAGACCGCTTCCCAAATACGGGTGGGCCCATCAAAACCTTCGGCCCTAGCTACCTTAGCGAAACCAGGATACAGTTCAGTCCATTCATAATGCTCTCCTGCCGCGGCTTCCTTCAGATTGTCCGCTGTACCCGCTATGATTCCGGCAGGAAACGCTGCGTGGACTATGAGTTCTCCACCTTCCAATTGCTTGAAAAAACGTTTTGCGTGCTCTTTTTCCTGATTGGCTGTTTCTTCAAAAATCAGCGCGATTTGTATCAAGCCTTCTTTACGCGCCTTAGAAGAAAAATATGTGTACCTGTTTCGAGCCTGTGACTCTCCTGCGAACGAAGCTAATAGGTTTTTTTCCGTTTCTGATCCTTTTAGCGAAGCCATTTGATATTCTCCTTTGTTGTTTTGAATTGACCTATTGAATGTAGTCAGGCTTGCTGCTACGGCACTCGGGACAAACTCCAGCGAACTCTAGTCGATGCCACAAGACCTCGTAATCACATACTGTAATGACTGTGTCGTTGATTAAGTTAATAGCCGGCAGATCCAAGTCATCTACCCTTCCACATTTCACGCACTTTATGTGATAGTGGTTTGCGACTGTTCCGTCGAAACGTTTTTGTGTGCCTGCCAACTCGAGTTTTTGAATTAGCCCCGACCCTGATAAAAACTCGAGGTTTCGATAAATCGTACCTAAACTGATTCGCGGCAAACGCTTACGAACAATTTCATAGATTTCGTTTGCTGTTGGGTGTGTTTTCAGTTTGGCCAGTTCCTCGAGTATGACCCTTCGCTGTGATGTCTCTCTCATCTTTCCGGACATGTTGACCAAGACCTTAACCATAATGATAATTATTACTAAATAAACATCGCGGGTCATTACTGTCAAGAGGTGACATCTTAGAAAAATTATAAATTGTAAATAAACTCTCTTCGGCTTTTGTAAATTAAGGTCGAGTCCTTGTAACCTTTCTTGACAGTATGTAGGCTAAGATGTTTCAAACAAAGATATGAACTTGAAATTGGAAGAATCAAATAGCCCTTGATCGGTTATTTTTATTTCAGGGATAGGTGTGAGCGCCATAAAAGAAAGGGTGGCAAACGGCGCGTCGAGAGCGCACCCGAGGTTTCGAGCCGCCTGCTCAAGGAGAGAAAGCCTTGTTTTCACTTCTGAAATGGGGAGGTCAGACATAAGCCCTGCTATTCTTAAAGGTAACGACGCGTATAACTCACCATTAGACACCACTGCGAGTCCACCCCCCATGTCTGAGACGGTCCTTGCAGCGACAAGCATGTCGGCGTCCCTCGCCCCAACTACTACTATGTTGTGTGAATCATGAGCGACAGAGGACGCTATTGCGCCCTTTTTGAGTCCAAACCCTTTGATAATTCCAACGGCGTGTGACCCTGAACCGTGATGTCTCTCAATAACGGCTATTTTTAGGAGATCTCTGTTAACGTCAGTCTCTACAAAACCATCTAGAATATGAGCTTTTTCAATTATTCTTTTTGTCAAAATTTGACCTGGGATTACTTGAATCACATTTATCAAATCAGTTTTCGCAAATATTTTGAAATCAATTACCTTGTCCCAGGCGACATTGAAGCTGTACGGAAGTTTAGAAACGCGTCCCTGTCCTAATTCAGAAATGAATTGGCCTTGATCAGACACCTTCTTTCCGGAACAGTAAACAGCCTTTGCCGTAAAGTTATCGAGATCCTCCAGAACAACCAAATCGGCTTTATAGCCCGGAAGGATAGCTCCAATACTCTTCAACCCGAAATAAGTAGCCGGATTGATGGTAACCATCTGAATGGCTGTCACTGGATCCAACCCCTTGTCTCGAACCCTTTTCAACAAATAATTCAAATGGCCTTTTTCTAAGATATCGTCTGGATGTAGATCATCCGCAACCAGCATAACGTTGCGCGAATTGTGATGATTCACCAGAGGGATCAAAGCGTCCAGATTTTTAGCTGCTGACCCTTCTCTAATCATAATTCGCATGCCAACATTTAATTTTTCGGTCGCTTCTTCCAAGCTACAGCATTCATGATCGGATCCAATACCAGCGATTCTATAGGCAGTAAGGCTCTTTCCGGATAATCCCGGAGCGTGCCCGTCGATAACCTTATCTTTGAATACATCTATTTTACTCAGAATTTCTGGATCCATAAAAATGACGCCGGGAAAATTCATCAGTTCAGCCAACCCGAGCACTCTAAGATTTCCACTAAATTCAATCATGTCTTTTGAGCCCAATGTCGCGCCCGAAGTTTCGAAAGGTGTCGCCGGCACACATGAAGGGAACATTACAAAAACGCGTAATGGAAGTCCTGCACTCGTATCGAGTATATATCGGATGCCATCCAACCCATGAACATTAGCGATTTCATGGAGATCCGTCACAACACAGGTTGTCCCGAATGGGACAATGTTGCGGGCCAATTCCGGGATACACAACATGCTTGATTCCAGGTGAATGTGCCCATCAATAAACCCCGGGGAGACAAACGCCCCTTCTAAATCAACTCTCCGCTTAGCCTCATATTCTCCGAATCCTATGATAATATCTTCATGTATCGCAATAGAAGTAGCATGTATCTGCCCGGAAAATACATTTATGACTTTTCCGTTTGTCAGGAGCAAATCCACCGGTTGATCACCAACAGCCAATCCAATTTTTTCTTTAATATCCATTTTTTACTCCGCATCTTGAGATCGACCTCAAACTAATTAGAGACCTGAATTTGCAAATTTGCTCAAACCAGAGCCCCCTCCAACGCTACTCGGCAGGAACACGTGTCGAAGTCTATTGAGGTCGTCGCCGCAGTGAAAAGTTTCTTAACGTTATCAACGTTATTTTTCATCGTAGATGCAATCATTTCCCATGTAACAGGCTCATCCGAATGACGCCAGCAGTCGTAGTCAGTGCTCATGGCGACAACAGCGTAACAGATTCCCGCTTCTCTTGCCAAAGGGGCTTCCGGCACAGTTGACATGTTGATTATGTCAGCGCCCAAAATCCGGAACATTTTGCTTTCAGCCCTTGTCGAAAAACGAGGTCCCTCGACGGTAACCACCACACCGGACGAATGAAATTTTATCCCCTGTGCTGCCGCACACTTTATCAGAACTTGTCTTAAGCCATCGCAAAAAGGATCAGCCATTGATACGTGAGCTACTTGGTCGCCCTCGTGAAAAGTTGATTTTCGGTTTTTTGTCCAATCAATGAATTGATCAGGCAACACCAGGTGTCCAGGTTCGATCTCTTCCCGCAAAGACCCGCAAGCTGTCGTGGCTATAATATGGCTAACACCCAGTTCTTTCATGGCCCAGAGGTTGGCTCGATAATTGACTTGAGCCGGAGCTATCCGGTGCCCCTTGCCGTGCCGATTTAACAACACGACCTCCGTTGAACCCAGTTGACCGATTACTGGATCGGAAGAAAGATGTCCAAAAGGTGTCCCTATCTTAACTGATTTCGCTGAAGTCAGAAAATCCGGCTCATCGAAGCCGGATCCACCAATTATCCCTATTTTGGTCAAGATTATCTCCTTTAGTTCGGTCAAATTTGTTTTCTGAAAAGATAACGCCTTTTCGGTACTTATGGATTGACATTACAATATGTTATGCAATAGATTTTGAATTGTAAATGAATTTTAGGCCGATCTATCGATTCTGGAGGAGTTCGCCAACTGTACTCCGGCAAGCTGACAAGAATAGCGTTAGTATTTGTTTTTCTGGGTGTTTTTTGCTGTTGGTCTGCAATAATCAACGCAGAAAACGAACCGATAGGCGCGTGTTCTTTTCTAGGTGTAAAGAAAACTGATAGAGTTGGAAAGACAAAGCTTGAGCCTGACGGCATCCCGGATGCGGTGTTTTCCCTCAGCTTCAGCACGTCTCTTGTTGACAAGAAAATAGAAGAAATTGAACTGAAGGCTTCAAATCCCTCGAAAATTTGGACATCCCAGGGTGCAGGGCACAACGCCGATCTTCTCGGAGTGGCCTTGGCTAAGAATCCATCCGACATTCTAAATCGTAAAGAAGGGGAACTTAAGACGCGACCGTTGACAGACCAGAATTTACTCCTTTTCGTGACTGACGATGGGTTTTTTTCCAAAGAGGATCGTAAGTATCAAATTCGAGTCCTTTTTACAGATGGAACTGTCTTCACTAATCAAGTAAAGGTCGATTCTTCTACTAGTACAGCTACCGGAACGTCGGGTCAGGCAATTTATCCCGTCCGAATGTCCGCTTTTGTTAAGGGGCTTTCGAATTACGACGCAGTCGGATCAGAGAAGAAGATTGAGGGTGACAACAAACCCGACGCCTTGTTTGTTCTCACTCTGGAAACCAAAGACAGGGAAATCACCGCAATAGAAATCCGAAACATTGATGGTGACAAAGCGGCTTGGGACACTGTTCCTACGAGCCACAACCCTCCGATAGGGGTCGCGTTGAAATCAGAACCTGCGCGGTTGATAAATAATCCGGATGGCTCGGTGAAACTTCGTGTTCAGGATAAAATTGACCTGAACTTGTACGTTGCGGATAACGGGACAGTAGAAAAAGGGAAAACAGATTTCAGGGTCAATGTGGCGTTTTCCGACGGACAGATCTACTGGACCCGTGTTGAGAAATCTCTTGTGACCTCAAAAGAAGTTGAGGAAAATCCGTCGGCTGAAACTCGAGGGGCTCAGGTAAATTTCTTGGGAGAAATGCTAGGATTTTTTCCTACTGATGCTGTCGGTCCGTACCCTGAAATGAAACCGGATGGAAAACCGGATGCTGTTTTTGGGCTGGACATAGATGTCAATCCTAAGAACACCGTTACAGGAATTGAGATTAATAGCGTAACCGGGGTCACAAGAAAATGGGGCACGCACGGAACAACACCTGGATCATGGGGGCTTGGGGTGGCGTACCAGAGGGCCCCGACAGCTCTCCTTAATAAACCCGACGGCTCAATATCCATTCCAATTGAGGGCAGGACTCAATTCTATCTTTACGCTGGAGACCCGGGTGACCTTGCGGAGACAAACCAACAGTTAAGAATTATTATTCGTTTAGCCGACGGTTCCTACTATCAGCAAATGGTCAGAAAGGCTCTTGCAACTACTTCTACTGTTGCCCCGGAAGTTGAGCCCGGCCCTAAAGCAAAAGGTCTTATTTCCTGTGAGTTTAGGGGGTTCATTGCTGACCTGGTGAACAATTCAACACGTCCAGGAAAAGATGGATACCTTGACGGAGCATTTATCATGAAACTTCAGGTCGACGACAAGAAACTGCAACGCGTTGACTTGATGGGACCTGATGGTAATGTTAGGTGGTCGAGTGAGCCGAAAGCTCCGGCGATGTTTTTGGGTGTAGCGTTGTATCCGAAAATCTACCAGTTGATAAACGTGAAAAGTGGCCCTCTAAATACTCCGGTTTCAGGTCGGAGAACTATCTATTTGTACGCGGCCGATAACGGTTTACTGTCTGATCCCAAATCCAAATTGACCGTGACAGTAGTTTTCGGCGATAAAAGTTCATTATCCGCGGACGTTATCAAGTGACCTCTAACAGCTAGACCCGCCTGAAACGCTACTGAAAAGCTGTCTTGACATGCGAAAGACCGTTGGTTATTGTCAAATTCATTCCTGTTTGGGATCCTGAGTTCATTGATCTTAAAGCGTCAAAATTTATCAATACACTTGTCCAGAACAAGATAGGGCTTTCCTGGATCGAGTGAATCATCATTTGTTCCATTGGAGGTTAGAGTGATCGTCGCCAAACCGAAACCGTTTGAAGAATTGGTGGAGATGTTAAAGGATTTTTCTCGGGTTTTGGTTGCGGGTTGTGGAACCTGTGTAGCGGTCTGCCTGGCTGGAGGAGAAAAAGAAGCTGGAATTTTGGCGACCCAGTTCGATCTTGTTTTTCGAGGGCGCGATTTCAAAGCCTCCGCTGCAACGGTCGAGCGTCAATGTGATAGAGAGTTTCTAACATTGTTCAGAGATCATATCGATCAAGTGGATGCGGTTGTTTCGCTTGCTTGTGGAGCAGGAATACAATTCTTAGCGGAAATGTATCCCTCGAAGCCTATTTTTCCCGGGGTAGACACAAGCTTTATAGGGGTCAATGAGGGGGCCGGGATTTGGAGCGAACGCTGTCGGGCATGTAATCAGTGCTATCTTGGTCTGACAGGAGGGATTTGTCCGGTCACTATGTGTGCGAAAGGCCTCTTGAACGGACCATGTGGGGGCCCTTCCAATGGAAAATGTGAGACAAGCCCGGATCGTGATTGTGCCTGGGTTCAAATAGTAAACCGACTGAAAAGCCAGTCTCGTCTCGACATACTCACTAATATGACCCCGCCTAGAGATCACAGCCTTAGTGAAAATCCCGCAAAGCTCGTTCGAGAGGATTACCAAAAGAGATTCTGAGACTGAAGTTGTTCGACAACTAGAGGAAAGAAATGAAACTTGATGAAGCCATTCGTAATCGCAAGAGCGTAAGGGCGTTTCGCCCGGATCCTGTTCCAAGAGAAACCATTTCCAACATAATTGAATTGGCTCGCTGGGCTCCTTCGTGGGGTAACACTCAACCCTGGGAAATAGTGATTGCAGACGGCGTAAAGGCCAAAGCGCTTGCTGATACCTTTGAAGAAGAAGGAAAAAAAGGAACCCCGCCCCGTCCTGACATTGAGATGCCGTACAGCTTTTCCGGATTGTACAAGAATCGTTACATAAATCTAGGAAGAAACCTCCTGACCTTTATGGGCGTCGAACGAGATGACAAAGAAAGCAGGATGAGAGATTATTTGAACATGTATAGGTTGTTCGGGGCTCCGGCGATTATATATCTGGTAATCGACGGCGAACTTAATATGCCGTATTCGTGTCTCGATCTCGGGTCCATAGGAACGACAATTTGTTATTCCGCTCTAGAATACGGTCTTGGCACCATATATTTGGCAGCCTCCATGCATTTCCCTGATATCGTCAAACGAGTCCTGGACATACCTGAAAACAAGAAGGTGGTCATTGGGATCGCTATTGGTTATCCAAATACGGATATGCCCGCTGGAGTTTTCAGAAGTGATCGAGCCCCGTTGGAAGAAATCCTTCATTTTGCCTGAAGGTTTGTTGATTACAAAAGGTTCTTCCTAGTCCGGATTTTTAATTGACGAGCTTAGATTTAAAGGACTAGAAGTGTTTCTTGACTCACTCCTTGTGGGGTATTAGTATTGGGAAAAATTAATTCCGACAAGAATCAGACTGGGGGGATTATTCGTCGCTGGATCGTAACAGCGCCGGGAATCCGGGAGTTTATATAACG
>JAPLJJ010000184.1 GCA_026388665.1 Deltaproteobacteria bacterium | reverse complement strand
TACCGAGACAGCGATCCATATCTGAGTCTTCACAGCATTCTCCGAAGTGCCGAAGAAGGTCTTGATTCGGAGGTTCTGTTTGATCCACCTGAAGAATAGCTCTACCTGCCAGCGACAGCGGTACAGCATGGAGACGGTCAAGGGCGGTAGTACGAAGTTGTTGGTCAGAAAGATCAGAGTTTTGTCGGCCTCCGCATCGTAGTATTTCACCCGGCGTAGCTTCTCCGGGTAGTCCCTGGCAGACCCTGGAACGGTCAGCAGCACGGACTGATCGCAGATCATGCCGGTGCTCCGATCCACTGGATGGGAGTAGACCCGTCGGCATTTCATGTTGGACTTGGCCCTGGTGATGAAGAAGGCTGAGGCCTGGGAAAGAGCATACAACCTGGCATAGTCCAGGTAGCCCCGGTCCATGATGTAGAAGGACCCTGCCTCCGCGTGAATGATATCCAAAGTGTTGACCTCGTGGAGCTTCCCGTCCGAGATGTGGATGAAAGACGGGATATCGCCGCGCAGGTCCAACAGGGTATGGAGTTTGATGGCTCCTTTCGTCTTCCGGAAGTGTGCCCAAGGGAACACAGACAGGCACAAGTCGATAGTCGTGGCGTCCAGAGCGTAGACGGTCTCGTTCAGATCGTCGAGAAACCCCTCTTTGCTGTACAGCTTCCGGGCAGTGGCGATCAGGGAGAGGGCCAAGTCTGCATAGATGCGCCAGTCTCAGACCTTGTTGGCATTGGCCAGGGTGTTGCGAAACTGGTCCCCTGATCCCCATGTGGTAGAGTTTGCCCTGCTGTGCCCGAAGGCAGGCTTCGATATCCCGCAAGCTCTCCCTGTAAGTGATCTGGGCAAAGGCCATGCAGTAATATTGGTCGAGACAGGTGAACTCTTTGACCTTGTAGTTGCCGTCGTAACGATCCACGCACTGGTGAAAGATGTGGAGCGGAAGAAATTCCATCACTTGAGAGAAAACGACCTTTCCGGAATACACGGAGGACCTCCCAGGGAAGTTTTTTCCAAGCATGGCAGTTTGGCCGGAAAGATTTCAAGTCGATAAATAGCATAAGGTTGATTTCTCAAATCTAGTCAATAGGTTAAAGATATAACCTGTGTCAACGTTGGGACACTGCTGATGTGCGGTCTTCAATATTAGCAGGCTTCAACTTTTCTCACACGGCAGACATAGCACTTCATGGGCTCGCTGCCGGTTTCGGGATCGAATCCATCTTCTCCAAACAACAGATTCACACTGGAGCGCTTCCAACCATATTCCGGGGGTCCTTCCTCCGGGTACCACCATGCATGTTGAGCGTGAACCACATCCGGGGCGATACCGTCAAAAAGCCGAGCCTTCATTTGGACAGAACCGTAAGGTGATTCAACCGAGACCCAATCACCGTCATCTATACTGAGAGACTTTGCGGTATCCGGATGGATTTCCACGAGCGGGTCCGGACTTGCTTTACGGAGCGAGGGGATTTGCCGGAATTCCGAATGAAAAAAGTAACGATTTTTGCCTCCTGAAATCAAAATTAGAGGAAACTCATTGGTGAGATCCGGTCTGGAAACTGGTGTATAGGAAGGCTCACGATACACCGGCAGGGGAGATGCTCCAAGATGTTCTGTAATCGTGCTGAAGATCTCGAATTTTCCTGTAGGAGTTTGAAATCCCTGAGTTCTATATTTGTGATACTGCATCTTTCCAACTACGATTCCACGTTCGCAGAACTGGTCAAAATTCATTCCGCTGTCCTCGAGCAGCCACTCGATATAGTTTGACCAACTCGTCCATGGGAAAGCTTCATGCAGACCTAGCCTATGAGCGAGTTCCAGGATGACATCTCGGTCGTCTCGCGCCTCTCCAATCTGAGCTACCTTCTTACGAGCTAGAACACACCAAATTTTATGCAGGCTCACCACATCGTCCTGTTCCAGCCACGTTGCAGCAGGGAGAACGAGATCAGCAAGTTGGGCCGTGGGGGTTAGAAAGAAGTCGCTAACGACCGTGAATTCGATATGTCGTTTCAAGGATTCTTCAATTTTTAGTGATTGAGTTTGGGTAAGCAACGGGTTTGATCCTACAATCCACATTGCTCTAACCCGGTACGGGTCGCCCGTCACCTGAGCATGCCAGAACGAAGGGGCGTGCGGCGTTTCGGCCCACAGCGGAAACATTCCCGCTGTCAACATTCGGTTTTTTGATTCGGGAGGCATGAACTGTTTACCGGCCTGGTCCGGGTTAACGAACACTGATTTGGGTTTTATCGCATCCGGTGGTACCCAAAACACATCACCACCAGGTCGATCTATATTGCCGGTAATTGCGCTGAGGATAAGCAAAGCTCTTGCAGTCTGGAAATTGCACGAGTTCATGTCTACACCGTTACCCCACTGGAGACAAGCGGGTGGTGTCGTAGCATATGTCCGGGCCACTGCTCGGATTACATCAGCCGGAATCCGTGTAATAGATTCGGCCCATTCCGGTGTAAATTCTCGAATGTGTTCGGTCAGTTTATCGAATCCGAATGTGTATTTATCCACGAACTCGTGATCGAATAAATTCTCGCCAATGATAGTATGAATCATTGCGAGCGCTAG
The DNA here is from genome assembly GCA_026388665.1 of Deltaproteobacteria bacterium. Taxonomy (GTDB): domain Bacteria; phylum Desulfobacterota; class Desulfomonilia; order Desulfomonilales; family Desulfomonilaceae; genus CAJBEZ01. The sequence goes on along the minus strand of JAPLJJ010000184.1, from coordinate 1,284 downwards.
CGCCGCATCCGTCCCGGGCCTTATCTGTAGCCAATAATCAGCTCGTTTTACGGGTCCTATACGACGAGGGTCTATCACAACTACTTTCCGCGCCTTTTTGATGGCCCGTTCGAGCATGCCGCCACACATTCCGTCCGCTGACCCGGAGTGAGTGATATTGCAACCCCAAATCAACATACACGCTGGAGTCTCCCCACCAAGGCCGTAAATGTCGGCTACAGGAAGCCTACCGGCGGTCATGCCACTCGCCATAACTCGAGGCAGGTAACAAACATGTCCAGGACCCACGAAATTGGGTGTGCCGAAAGCGTTGGCGAAACGAATAGTGAATTCAGTGTAGGGTCGGCCTGTTCCCTGTCCAATAGCGACGAATTCAGGTCCACTTTCCCGCTTGATCCGGCTGAATTCCTCAACCATTTCACTTAAGGCTTCTTCCCATGAAATGGGGGTCCAACGATTCTCTCCTCGTTTGCCCTTTCTACGAAGCGGTGTTGTGACCCTATCAGGGTGGTAAAGCAGTTCAGGCGCAGCTTGTCCTTTTGGGCAGATGTAGCCTCTACTTATAGGACTTTCAGGATCACCGGTCACTTTGACCACTCGATCATCCTGGATGTGGACAAGTACCTGGCAGACCCCGTGGCATCCCCTGCAGGAAGACCGCACAATTTTTTTTATCTGTGACATGTGGCGCTCTTTCACTCGGCTTATGTTAACTTCTTGTGGTTTGTTTGATGGCGTTTCGAGTCGAAGACAGATCACTTGTCGTCATAAAGTACCGGATATATCTTTCGTGAGCATAATCGCCAGAAGCTGCCCCACACGGGCCAAGTCCATATATTTCATCACATACCCCCACGCTGTAGATACGGTTACCGTTAGTTACAAAATAACAGGAATCCTCAGTGGGCTCAAGCGTAAAACTGGTTCTTGAACCCCTGTCGCCCAACCAACAACTTTTTCTCTCAAATTCTGTCCAACTGAAACTGAAACATTATAATATAGAGCAGAGTTGAGGTACTAAATTGCTTGACGGCCACGAGGATAGTATGAAGAGTTAAATCCATACTAAAGGAGTTAAATATGACGACTAAACGGTTCATGGTCCAGTTTCTAGTGCTTTTTTGTACATTAATATTGTTCTTCACCTATGCCGCCGCTGAGAGTTGGGTCGTCATTAAGGATAAAAACGGTGTGTGTGAAGTTGTAGCGGCACAGGAAAAAACCACCGGAATTATCGCAGGGCCATTCAAAACTCAGGAAGAAGCGAAAAACGTACACAACAAG
>JAPLJJ010000276.1 GCA_026388665.1 Deltaproteobacteria bacterium | reverse complement strand
CCAAGCACATGCGGATTGCCCCATATGTGCTTCACCGCTCCGTTCTCCACCTCAACTTCGATGGGGCAGCGGACTGTGCACATGCTGCACACGCTATAAACAACTTTCTTTGACGTTTCAGACATTTGCTTTCCCCTTGAAACAACGTGTATGCGTCTATTTGTTTTCCAATCAGATGTTAAATCAGAATCAGAAAATTATGAGTTCATCTATTGCTAATTCTAAAGTCAGATCATGTATTTTATCCAAGAGACATATAGATTCACAATTATCTACGGTTTTTTGCGGTCTTTCACAATATCTGCGAAGCTCTTCATCTCACGGGTTTTGTCTTTGTAATAATCCAAAACTTTGTTCACCTTCTTGAAATAAGGGATTCTATTCCTAATCGGCTTGAAAACAAAGTAAGCGCCCACGTAGAGCACTATGAAGATTGGTATGTAACCTATTGCCCAGTCGGTAAAAGGAATTTCAAAATCAACTTCGAAAAATCTCGTATTCATCCATGCAACAGCGAAAAAAGCGGGCCAAACACGAGCAGAGGAAAGGCCGATCTGCATGAAAAAGGTCTTTCCGAAAGCGTCATTGGCGAGTTTGTTGGCTGCTGAATAGGATTCCTTGTCTCCAGAAGCGAGGGCCTCAATGGACAGATTCTGGTATCTCACCATTTCGTTCTGTATGTGTTCAATGTGCCGCCGCGTCCAAAGGAAGGCCAGAGATATGCTGAATTCCCCTATAACAACGGAGATAAAAGCTAGCAAGAAGGTTCCTGCAAGGAAATCGATTAACGCATATCCGGTTAATCTGTAGAATGAGATAAGAAAAGAATCTAAGGACAGGAAAAACTGATTCATAACTAGGAATGAGCCGTTTTGTTTTAGTAATATGTCATCGGGGCCAGTCCAAGTCTGGGCTCCCGACGACAGAGAAAATACTAAACTTCAGAATCCCTTACATGCCTGGGAATACTGAGTAGCCGAGAAAACCCTTAGTCGTGTAACCGATTCCAACATAAAGAGCCAGGACCACGAACAATCTCTTGAGCCAGACTTCAGGAATATACTTGGAAGTTGCCGGTCCCAGTAGCGACCCGATGAATATCCCAATTAATTCAGAACCAATGAGTAGCATGTCAATAGGGACGCTTTTTACAAACATATATGTGAAAATTGACGTTATCATACTGACAAGAACCGCAAGAGCAGACGTGCCCGCGACAATAAACATCGGGAGCCTTGCTACGGATGTCAAAAAAGGAACATAGAGAAAACCGCCACCTACTCCGATAAAAGCGGAAATCGCTGAGATGACAAAACCGCCAATAATCGGCCATATAGGATTAAAGGAAAACTCAACACCATAAAAGGCAAAGACTATTTTGGACAATCCCCAGCTTTTAACTTGTACGCCTTCATGGACGGTAGCCGCACCACCTTGCTTTTTGTGAATGTTAGCGTCTTCAAAGGCTTTAGCCGCAGCTTTGGCCCGTTTTCGACTGGCCTGTCCAGCGGGAGTTGTTTCATAAAACAGGACACCGGCCACTGCAAAAACCACGATACCAAAGTAACCTATATAACTGCTAAGGTTGATCTTTCCGGCGGTGAGGACCGGAATGAGGTATGCGCCTAGGATTCCACCACCTGCGAGGCACAGAGCTAATGGCATGACCAACCTGCCCATGCGCCAGTAGGTGATAGAGGATATGAGAGCTGAAAGACCGACCAAATACTGATTGCAAACCCTTATCGAGTCTGTAAGCAATTTGTTTAACGTGGGGTTTGTATCTTTGAAGGTTTTCCCATAGTCAGCCAAACCAAATACGGTGATATGCCCGACACCGGCCATTATTCCTCCGAAAGCCCCTACCGAGGAAAAAATCCAGCCGACCCAGATCCCCCACAGAATGTACCACAGCAAGAATGACTTTGGAGCCCCGGGGATCCCCATGAATCCTGGAGAGGCAGCAGGGTCAATCATGCCAATTCCAGTTCCTTTGGGTGTCTTTGCTATTGCTTCCTCAAGTTTCCCCGCGTGCGCTGGATCCGACAGAATGACTGTTGTGGCAAACGCGATCACTACAGCCAACCCTATTATTAACCAAACTTTGCGATTCATCTAAACCTCCTGTCGAAATATGAAAACACCTCAAAAGAGAGTGGTTAGTCAGCCACGGAATGTTAAATCAACGCCACAGGCGCTGACACAAGATTGTTATTTTGTCCCGAGACTGTAAAGTGGGCATCGGGAAAGGGAGCACTATGTTCGTAATAAAAGTGAATGTTCAGAAACCAAGCCCTAATTGAAGTATAGATATAATTACATTTTTAAATAAAACAAATCAACCCCTACCAAGTAGAAAAATGCAAGTCCTCCATAAAAAAAGAACCCACTCTGAAATTCCTATTCGATTCGTAATACTCGAACACCCTTTTCTTCAAAAATCGGTGGGAAAATTGTTTTGTCAAGAACAGCAAAATATTTGGTGGAATTGGTCAAATACCAGATGAATCCATTGAACGGCTCGAAATAGGCGGGTGAAGTCTTCAACCTTTCGGGGTCAAAATCTTCCGATCGCACAATCATGTATTTGATATGGTTAGATTTACAGAAACACCTTATCTCTTCAGGGTTCGACGAGTAATATGCCCTAAAAAGATCAAAAGTCCTTTTCTTAACTGCGCTCCAGTACGGTTCAATCCATGTATGTGATAATTCAAAAGTCACATAAGCCGGACGTTTCGCGAAAGTTACGACATTGTCCATAATTTCCGGCTGGCCTGCAGTCAAAGCGTTTTTCGGGGTTGTTTGTAGAAATTTGTAAAGACTATGATGTTCTGAAAAATCGTAAAATTCAACATGGCGCCCCTTAACGCAAGCAAAAGCCAATAACGCCAGAATAAGTCCGAGCGCCTTAACTCGGCTGGTTCTTATCTTTTCAAATAGAACCCGTAGCGCTACTGCGAAGCTGATACAATAGATGATATTCAGCGTATAAAAAATGTATCTTCTTGGAATGAACAGCTTGACTAGAAACAATCTTGCAATTGCATAGAGTATTAAAGAAACCGGGATAATGAACAGCAACCCTTTCAACCCTTCCCATTTCAAAACCGGCTTGTAATTTAGAACAGCGAATATATACACGGTTACGGCAAGACACACCATGATCCAACCTGCAACTGGTCCCCAATATGGAAATGACAGGTTAAAGATCCAGGGCCTTATCAATTCATGAAAAAATGACGGAGTAGGATACAATTGATAGCGTCCGAACTCCGTGTACTCACTTTTGCCGATCATCTCCACCCAACTTATTAAGTGCCCGGTGCTCGATTGATACCAGACAATGTTGCCAAACATAAAAACCACACCCAGGATTACTGGAGAGTTTAGAACTAGAAGGCTCTTGATGGTTTTCAGTATCTTTTCCGTGGGTTTTTCTTCTGATCTCGACCCCAGGCTTGAGTGTTGATCAGATTCGTATGACGCCCCAACAAAGGAAGGACGAATCACATGGCAAACATTAGTCATCGATTGAAATGTTTTTGGGAACAGCCTGGGGCCGAACCTGGTCACCATAAGGAGAGTATGTGTGAGTAGACACAATAGAAAAACGTACGGATTGATAAGAGATTGAATTAAAAGGATCAAGCCTGCATGAAAGATTTTCCCCTGCGAAACAAATAATAGATACGCGATTAACAAAGGGAAAACAAAACCACGCGATAACCCCCCAGCCATCTGACCCTGAAATCCGGAGAACAAAAAATAAACGATTACGACCAGAAACGCGGTAAAGTCATCACCGAACACGCGTCCCCAAGCAAACCATAACCCAGCCGTGACTATGAAAAGTATCGCCGTCAGGATGTTGGACAACAGCAAGGGATTAAACCAAAAACAACCGATACGGTAAATCGCCTTCAAGCCAACTGGAACATAACTCTCTGCATATAAGGCCAAGAAATCATTCTGGAACAACTGAGGATCACGCCAACGTTCCATCCAGAAAATTTGTTGCCGTGTATCGTCATTTATGAGGTAAGGATTCGAAAATGTGTCGAAATTTCCTACACAAAAAACCGTAGCGGCACTAGTGATCACGAGAAGCCACAGAAGAACGGTTTTGCGCCAATTGTCCATACTAACTCACAATAAACCTGCTCAAATGAAAAGGAGCCGCTTAAATCCGGATTGATTAGATAAACTCAAACGGATGCTTTGAAAAGTATTTAACCACGGAGTATCAGATCAAGACCCTCTGATGAAGGCAAATTGGGAAACTGGGGCGTGACTCGCACGCCATATCCATATAAGCCTGTTTCACTCAGCGGAATTTGTCCCTTAAATAGAAAGACCCCATGATCTGAATCTGCGTCGTTAGAGGCGCCAAGTCTGGTTATATGTCTGTCCTTAAAGTTTTCCCAGAGATCAATTGGTCCGTGTAACAATTCTACCTTCAGTTCATCCGGTTTATGCCCGGCGGTGTCGATTTTAACCTGAACTTCAACATTCTTGCCTTTCAGACGTTCAGCGTCATTGGAAACATTGATATCCATGATTGAAATCTTGCCCCAATCTTTTTCAATGTTTTTCTTCCATGCCACCATGTCTTTCAAAACAGCATAATTTGATTCCGACAACTTCTTGAAGTCGGTTGCGCAGGGAACATAAGAAGATTCCACATAATCAGTCACCATGCGGTGTGAATTGAAGATGGGGCAAATTGTGCTGAGAGATCTTTTCACCACTCTTATCCACTCACGTGGAATCTCATCAACACCTCGTTCATAAAACAGAGGGATAACGCTTTGCTCGAGCAGATCATAAAGTTCCTTGCTTTCGATATCATCCTGATAATCGGGGTTGTCGTACTCTTCGCCTGATCCGATGGCCCAACCGTTATCACCCAAGTAACCCTCATCCCACCAACCATCGAGCACGCTCAAGGTCAACGCTCCGTTGGCTACGGCTTTCATCCCTGAGGTGCCGCAGGCCTCCAAGGGACGCCGTGGATTGTTTAGCCACACATCCGCGCCCTGAACCATGTAGCGAGCGACATTGATGTCATAATCTTCTATAAAAACAACTCGTCCCCTGAATGGTTCGGATTTAATGATCTGGACTATAGCTTGAATCAATTTCTTGCCGCCGCTATCCGCCGGGTGAGCTTTACCTGCAAAGATGAGTTGGACAGGTTTGTCGGTTTGATTGAGTATGCACGCCAATCTTTCAAGGTCTCTAAATATCAAGGTAGCGCGCTTATAAGTAGCAAAACGTCTGGCAAAACAAAGAGTTAAGGCCTCCGTGTTTAATACGTTTTGAGCTTGTTCAATTTCTAGGGCGGACGCTCCGCGAACCTTTAATTGTTTCGTCAATCTACGCCGAGCGAAGTAGATCAGTCTGTTACGGCACCGTTCGTGTGTTCGCCAAAGCTCGGTATCCGGAATGGATTCTACGCGCTGCCAGATTTTTTCGTTGTCAGGATCTTCCGTCCATCCCGGGCCCATATACCTGTCATATAATCTAAGAAGGTCCCTCGATATGTACGAAGGTATGTGAACACCATTAGTAATATATCCAATCGGGACATCTTCTTTGTCCACGTTTGGCCAGACGTCGTGCCACATTTCACGCGCTACCCGACCATGTAATCTACTCACACCATTAGCTTTGGAACTTAGTCTCAATCCAAGAACCGGCATCCAAAAACCTTCGTTTCGATCATCTGGGCGCCGTCGTCCCACAGAGAGAAATCGCTCAAAATCCAACCCGGCCTTTTGGACCGGAATGCGGAAGTACTTCTCCATTAACCCCCGGTCAAAGATATCGTTGCCCGCTGGAACAGGCGTGTGTACGGTGAGTATGCTCTGGCTTGTGACTATCTGTCGAGCTTCTTCAAATGTAAGGCCTTCGTCCTCAGTAAAGTATCGCATCCTCTCTAGAAGGGTAAAAGCGGCGTGTCCTTCATTGAGATGAAAGACCGCGGGTTTAATTCCCAAAGCCCGCAAGGCACGTGCCCCTCCGATGCCCAAAAGAATTTCCTGCCGAATTCGCATCTCGGTGTCTCCCCCATATAATCGAGCTGTTACGGCCCGAAAAAGAGGAGGATTTTCAGGTATGTCAGCGTCAAGAAGGTACAAGGGGATTCGGCCGACATTAATTTTCAAGATTCTGAAATACAGTGGATCTCCGGCGAGATTTACCCGGCACATCAATGGAGCGCCGGAAGCGTCCGTCTGTTTTTCGAGCGGGATCGTGTCAAACTGAGTCCGGGGGTAAATTTCTTGTTGCCATCCATCCTGTGAAAGGCGTTGCTTGAAGTACCCTTCCTGATACATAAGCCCGACACCAACAAGAGGCAGGTTCAAATCGCTGGCTGATTTCAGATGATCTCCAGCCAGTAGCCCCAGGCCGCCAGAATATATGGGAAGGCATTCCGTGATTCCAAATTCGAGAGAAAAATAAGCAGTCACAAAATCAATCGGATGTTCAAGACGATATGCGTATTTCTTGGCACGTTTGATGTACGCTCGGAATCTCTGACACACCCTCTCAGCGTGGGCCAGATAGCCTTCGTCTTCACGAATCTCTTTGAGTCGTTGCCTGGAAAGTCGTATCAGAGTCCACAGTGGATTATGACCACCTTCACGCCAAAGGCCTTCATCGAGATGGTCAAATAGTTCGACCGCGTCAATATTCCAGGAGAACCAAAGATTGTTGGCTATTTCGCGAAAATTTTCTAAATCCCCTTCCATTGGTGGTACGACAACGTACTTCCGTAAGGTCATCAGATAACCTCGTCTACAATTCGATTTTAAATATTCCGGCGGAAAACCAAGCGTTACCCTTAACGCTGCCGAGTTCCTGTAACCTACAGCCACGATATTTAAGATATCACGATGGCGAATGAATCCAAATACCAAAACCCTAATTGTCAAACACATGTCAATCAAGAACCCAATCATGACGAAACTGAAAACTTTTTAGAAAACTCGAGACGACTTTCGAACGTTAATCTCGTAAAAAAGTTGACTGAAAAGCTTTCTATGAGTAAGCATAGCAGACAGGAGAACGAATCATTTCTCGGGGCGTAATACAAATCGCCCTGTGGTTAAGCAAGAAAAAACTCAATTTGTGTCAACGTTAACTACTAGGTTAAAGTCAGCGGAAGCTCTTTTAAAGGTTAACAAAAACAGGGATTTGGTTAAGTAACATCCCGGAAAAAGGGGACTACCCAAATGGCAAGTTCTGAAATCCTTCAAGAAAAACTTATTCTAGCCGTTGATGACGAAGAAGACGTCCTCGATATTATAGAAGAGGAACTCTCAGAGTCAGCGAATGTAACATTGCATCGGGCCACAAGCTTCGAAAGAGCGCAGCAATACCTCGTTTCATACACTTATGACCTTGTCATATTAGACATCATGGGAGTTAGAGGCTTTGATCTTTTGCAGATAGCGACCAACGCGGGATTCCCAACAGTGATGCTGACAGCTCACGCGTTTACGCCGGAAGCCCTCAAGAAATCAATTGAACTCGGAGCGCGCGCGTACTTGCCCAAGGAAAAACTTGGTTCTCTTGTCCCATTCCTCGAAGATGTGTTGAAACTTAATTACACATCGGCGTGGAAAAAAGCTTTAGATCAGGTTGGCCACCTGTTTAACAAGAAATTTGGTTCTGACTGGAGAAAGTCTGAAAACGAATTCTGGGACGACTTTGAAAAGAAAATGACGGTGGATGACGCCGCGATAATCAAGTGAGCCCACTATCGCGGGCCGGGTTAAATTGCAGGACAATCTCAGCGTACTTAAACTATGGCATCTAAGCCAAGCGAGCGCGTCCGCTCATATTATGCGTTCGGTCTGAATCTTTATTAATCCAAAAACATTTTAATTCGCGCTGCTCTGACGTCAAATGTCAGAACAACGTACTTTTGTCCGGATAGCATTTATACCGTTTTGATGTGTAAGAAAATGAACCGGATGTAGACAAACCCTTGCTGCGTCTTGAAAAGTTATTTGACACGCGAGTCAATTTAGGGTTTTGATTAACGGATAACTTACGGGTTTAATCAGGAGATATTCCATGAAAGAAGTAGTTATTGTTTCCGGTTGTAGGACCGCCATAGGAACTTTTGGCGGCACGTTACGCGACATGCATGCGTCCAGTATTATGGCGACCCCAATGAAAACCGCAATCGATAGAGCCGGTATAGCTCCGGACATGATCGAGGATATTCGATTTGGCTGTTGTCTGAATCCTACTGACGCAATGAATGTAACGCGCATTGGCGCATTACTGGCTGGCATTCCAGACACTGTGCCGGCCGTTACAATTAACAGGGTATGTATATCAGGAATGGAGGCTGTGTTGTCCGGCGCAGCCATGATAAAGGCCGGCGAAGCAGACGTTATTCTTGCCGGCGGCGTTGAGCACATGTCCGGTGTCGCTTACACGGTTGAAAAGGCCAGATGGGGCGTTCGTATGGGCAATGATTTTATAACCGACGCCATGACCACTGGGCTCCACTGCGGCTCACACATACTCCCATATCCCCAGGATGGGCCTGTAGAATTCTTCAGAGGCAAGCCGTACATCATGGGGCACACGGCTGAATTTGTGGCGATGAAACTGGGTATATCAAGACAGGAACAAGATGAAATCGCTTTGCGTAGCCACAACAATGTCGAAAGAGCGACCAAAGATGGCTCATTTGCTGAGGAAATAGTTCCTCTGAGCGTTCCTCAGAGAAAAGGGGAACCAAAAATTTTTGACAAGGACGAGCATTTCAGACCCGGCCTGACCATGGAAGCGCTGGCTAAACTTCAACCCGCGTTTATTCCCAAGACAGGGACCGTGACAGCGGGAAATTCTAGCGGTATCAATGATGGATCGACCGCGCTTGTGATAATGTCGCTCGACCGCGCTAAGACTGAGGGTTTAAAGCCCATCGCAAAGATCAAGGCAGTCGGAATGGGCGCATGTGACCCGACCATAATGGGTTTGAGCCCGGTGCCTGCGGTGAATAATCTCCTTAAGAGGTCCAAAATGCAGCTTAGTGACTTCCAATTGATCGAACTGAATGAGGCCTTTGCTGCTCAATATCTTGGTTGCGAAAAAGAATTGAAGCTGAATCGGGAAATAACGAACATAAACGGTTCCGGTATAGGTCTAGGGCACCCGGTAGGAAGTACTGGGGCAAGGTTGATCGTGACACTAATTCACGGAATGAGAAAACATAACAAAACTCTTGGCCTGGCTACTCTTTGCGGTGGTGGCGGCGTCTCAATGGCCTGCGCTATCGAAATGATGTAATTTGCTTGAGCGCAGGGAATTCTGGTCTCCTGCGCCAAAATCATAACCTAATAAAAGATGTGGAATATTAATCTCACCGCATAAATAATAAGAATCACCACTGCTATTGTGCCTATGACCGAGTGAATTCTCCGGCCCAGGTCCTTCCACCTGTCAACTATTGAATATTTCTTGCCTATCTCATGATGTTTAAGTATGAACTCATCTACCAAGAGCCAACCAAGAATTATAAGTAGAAACGTGCTCAAGTATTTCATAAGGAATCTCTATACAACTTTTGTGTATAATGAACGTATTGGCGCCGACATGCCACGTCTAAATCTATACAGGTATTGATATGAAGATCGAATTTCAAAAAATGCATGGCGCAAAAAATGATTTTGTAGTCTTCCAAAATATGGAAAATGATACTTTTCTCTCTCCTTCGCAGGTGGCTGTTATCTGTGATCGCCGCGTCGGGGTTGGGGCTGATGGCGTAATAGTGGTTCGGCCATCTGAAGTAGCGGATTTTTTTATGGACTACATAAATTCAGATGGATCATTGGCTGAAATGTGCGGAAATGGCATCAGGTGTCTCGGAAAGTATGTTTATGACAATGGCCTAACCAAGAAAAACAGCCTGAAAATTGAGACCAGGGCCGGTGTCAAAACGGTAGAACTACTAACTAACGAACGCGATCAAGTCACAAGAGCCAGCGTTGACATGGGTCAACCCATTTTCGATCCGATACGAATACCGGTCAAGCTGGACAACGCAGCAGCGCCTATTCTGGATTATCCTCTCAAGATTAGCAACGAAACATTTCTTTGTTCCTTTGTCTCAATGGGTAATCCTCATTGCGTTATCATATACGAGAGAGATGACTTGGATGATGTGCCGAAGCGCTGCGGAAATATAATAGAAAACCATCCGATGTTTCCTGCGAAAACCAATGTGGAGTTTGTAAAGGTCCTGGATCGGTCACGAGCCCTGATGCGCGTATGGGAAAGAGGCAGCGGCGAAACGTTGGCCTGTGGGACCGGAGCCTGCGCGTCAGCGGTAGTCACTATTATGAAAGGACTCACGGATAACGAGGTCTCGATAGAACTTCTGGGCGGCACACTTGATATTAACTGGAAAAGCTCCAATGATCCAGTGGTTATGTCTGGAACCGCTGCTATGGTTTATTGTGGTTATATAACAATCTAATTATATGATATTAAGACCTTGACACTGGTTCAAGTCTGGAATAGTTTCTGGTCCATTGAAAGCCGAGGTAATTTCGTGATGGATGAAAACAAAATGGCTCGGGCTATAAAGGCTTTCATAAATATTATCAGTTCGTTAACTTTTTCCAGCAAGGGAGCCGACAAACAATGAAACTCCGTAGGGGTAACGCTGGCTTTACGCTTCTAGAAATGACAACTGTCATTCTGATCATAGTTGTATTGGCGGTAATTTACTTTCTTGAGATTGATTCATATAGAGAAAGACGCATGAGTGAACTGGCGGCCAAGACACTTATGATGGCCGCAAAAGCTCAGGAAGAGTTTTTCGCTCGGGAGCACCGATATTTTGACGCGGAAATTTCAGGAAGCGGGTTGAATTCGACGCTCACGACTCCAAATGGAATTAAGACACCGGTAGTTGCCCCGGCTGGTGTCGTGCTAAACATTAAGACTAAAGGTTTTGAGAAGAGAGCTTTTTCTGGAAACGCCTATTATAAAGGTAGCAAAATACTTCACAAGTATGATTCAGAAACTGGTAAAATAACAACAGTCCCTCGATCACAGGAAGATTCGGAATGAATCGTGGTTTTATCAGCGCGCTTAAACGCAACGAGACTTATGTTGTGACCGTAGTAATCGCAGTGGTGTTTTTTTCTGCGATGGTGGTTGTAGGTTTTCTGTTGCGTGACTCTCTAGTAGCTCAACCCTATGAGATATTAGGACCGGATGATCTCAAACGGGTTTTCGCGTCGGGTTACCTGAGGTTCCGGGAGGAGGATGGAAGGCCATATCTAAAGGTCGAGTTGCACAACGGCACTCTATGGTGGATAAAATCAGTAGAGTTAGAGTTTTCTGGACAGATGTACACGTTGAGTGATTCGAGCGCCTTTAAGCCGCTTCATTTTGGCGCGGTCAGGCTGGATCTAGCCAAAGCCCCTGAACGCAAGAGTTCAACAGAATATGATTTAAAGGTCTTACAAGCCTCTGGATATCCCCCGGCCGAACTACAGTGGGACCGCGGAGTGAGTAAAATCACGGAAGCCCCAGGCTCTGCAGGATCAAAGAATTATTAAACAAGCCACTCATCTTAACTACAAATCAAAAAACTCTCTCGTTTTAATACCTTCATCGTTGTTCCTGTTAGTCTTTAACATTATAATGCTATGTTAAAATAAGGCGCGCGACAACCGAATCATCAGCTTCAACCTTCGCGTCGGTGTCGATAAAGATTCGTTCAACATGGTAAAAATCAAACAATAATGGAGGGTGTCATGTCAGCTCACAGAGTTTCAGCCGCGGATTATGAAAGGGCTTTAAGTGTAGGTCGTCCACCTAATGTTGCGAAACTATTTCCGAATTCAAAAGCTTTGCTGGTCAGCGGAAAAGTTATTGACCGTGCAATGATAAAAAAAGGCAAGGCAATTGCAATCGCAGCTAGCGTCCGCAATTCTTTCGCAGCTTATGGGGCTCTGCGAGCAGCCCAGAAAGCAAACGCCGCGATAATTATTGAGATCGCAAAATCCGAAGGCGGATCAAACGCATACTGTGCGGTAAGCTTATGGAACATGGCTAGGATAGTGGATTCCATTTGCAATGAACTTGGTATAACGGTTCCTGTCGCGATACACGCCGATCATTACGGGATCAAGAGCGAAAAAGACCTGGTTACGGCAAAAACAGAGATTCCAAGTCTTTTTGACGCGGGGATAACATCAATCGCTATAGACGCGTCCCACTTACCTGATGCGGACAATCTACTGGCCAATCTCGAACTGTCAAAGTTTGTGCCTGCCTGGTCCGGTTATGAGACGGAAGTTGGTGAAATCAAGGGGAAAGCCGGCCTATCAACAGTGCAGGAAGCGTTATTTCTGATTCAGGGACTTAACGCCAATACCATTTTCCCCGACTGGATCGCGCTAAATAACGGAACTACACATGGCCTGGAAGCTTCTGACGCAGGTATTCAGATAGATCTGACCGCGAATATTCATAAGGCGCTAGAGCCATATCATGTTTCAGGAGCGCAACACGGCACTTCAGGTAACAGTTTTGATCGTCTGCGCGCAATAGCTGAGAAGACTCACACAACCAAGGCTAACGTGGCTACGGCGCTTCAGATGGTATCTTGGGGATTGAAGGTCAATGAATATGGAAACGCCATTCAGGATGCGGAAGGTAACTTCATTAAAATGCCTGACGCTGGACCATTTGGCGATATGTGGCAGCAGATGGTCGCGTTTGCGAAGGAAAAAGGTTGGAAAGGCGGAGATTACAAGAAATTGAATCTGCCTTTTGAAAACAGACTTCTGGGACTTACAGCCGAAGAGAGAGAAAGAATGATCAAAGGGGTCGAGGACTTCGTTTATTTGCTGATCTCCGAAGTCTTCAATGGTCAGGATACAGCGCCACTGGCTATAGAAGAGATTTTGAAAGCCGGTTCATATGACCTCGGGGCAAAAGGAACCAGAATAGAAAACCCTTCGGAATGGACCGCCGAAAAAATCCGCGAAAGAGGCGCCAAGCTGGACACGGATAAGGGCGCTAAAGGCAACTTTGATGACTAATACCGTTTTGCTTAATGATTAGTAACACATGGAGCCAGGGCTGGGGTCTCCTTCGCTAAGAGCGCGCAGAGCCGTCAAATCTTCGATCACGAGACTTCAGCCCCGAAACTCTCGGCAAGTTACTCGCTGAATAGCGAACTGGTATGATAGGGATTCTGAGCCAAAAAGACTGGCGCATGGTTAACCAGACTGCGCCGGCATCATCTCTGACTCTCCACCGTAGCAGCCTTTTGTTCAATCAGTTTCTTCTGTTCAGCCCTGTATTCAATCAGCTTTCTGCGCAAATCCTTATCAAAGCACGCCAACATTTCAACAACGAACAGCCCGGCATTCTTTGCGCCGATTGAGCCCAATCCCATACATGCGACCGGCACACCGCCAGGCATCTGAACCGTAGAAAGCAACGCGTCAATTCCTCCGAGCGGCGAGGAATCCATCGGGACCCCGATAATCGGTAGAGCCGTATGAGCCGCCAGAAAACCTGCGAGATGAGCCGCCATACCGGCCCCCGCTATCAAGACCTTCCATTCTTCTCGTTCAGCGCGTTTCGCTATCTCCATCACCCTCTCCGGGGTACGATGAGCTGACGCGACTGTCATAAAATAGCGCACGCCGAACGCGTCCAGAACTTCAGCGGCATTCTTCATTTTGGGAAGGTCCGAGTCACTTCCCATTAAGATTCCAACCTGAATATTATCCATAGATTGTTTCACCTAGTATAGAAGATCCTTACTTCACGTTGATCCTCGGAATGACATACAAGGCCGTGTCCGGATCATTGAACGTCAATTGATTCCAGATATCCGGCGATCGCTCCGTCATATCGGTTCGTAAGCCTGAAAACCTTCTTTGCCAGTTTGAAATTGGTCGCCTCAGAGACTACGCCATTATTTGCCTTCATTTCCTCTATTAAAATTCTGTAATCCTCTGGCTCCGTAATTACCGTTACAAAAGGATAGTTCTTAGCCGCTGCGCGCAAAAGAGTCGGCCCACCGATATCAATGTTCTCAATCGCATTTGCAAGTGAGCACGATGGATCCGAAATGGTTTTCTCAAATGCGTAAAGGTTCACCACAACCATATCAATAGGCTCAATCCCGTGCTTCTTCATGGCCTCAGCGTGATCCGGATTGGAGCGTATGCCCAAAATCCCGCCGTGAACTTTGGGATGTAGAGTTTTTACGCGTCCATCAAGCATTTCAGGGAATCCGGTAAATTCGGAAACTTCCTTTATTTTTACGCCTGAAGCCGCAACAGTTTTTGCTGTTCCGCCCGTGGAAAGAATCTCCACGCCAAATTCTTGTAAAGCTTTGGCAAAGTCTATGATCCCACTCTTATCCGTAACGCTAATCAAAGCTCGATGAATCCTCGGCATTTTCCTCTCCATGTTGTACTGACAATCACTTATTTTCCTGTTTTGTTTTCATTGCCTGCTTGATCAGGCGCTTGGCCTCGAGCCCGACCGGACCTTCCGGGTCACTTGTCACTACAAACTCCAGTTTCTTCATGCCTTCAGTCGGGTTCCCTTCGATTAACAATAGCTCGCCCAACTTTAGATGTGCTGACAAATACTCCGGATCAATGTCTGCAACTTTACGAAGCGCTTCAATCGCGGCCGGATATTCTTTGCGTTCCTGATAAACCAAACCCATTCGATACAAAGCCTCTTTGAAAGAAGGGTCTACAGCTATCGCTTTCTTGTAATTTTCTAGGGCCTTTGCGAAATCCTTCTTCTCCTCATAGCAGAAACCGAGATTAAACAACGCGTTGATATTGTCTTCTTTGAGCAGGGCTGACCGTTCATAATTGACGATAGCCTTATCCAGGTCTTTTTTCTGATTGTAGGCGACACCGAGATTGTAGGCTGCCTTTTCAGGAGTAGAATATGTCGGGTCCTTCAAACATTCTTCAAATTTTGGAATCGCCTCATCCGGCATCTCCTTCGCCAGGTATGCTGTACCAAGGTTGTTCTTAGCCTCCGTCAGTTTTGGGTCCTTTTCCAAGGCTTTTTTGTATTGCTCGATCGCTTCGTCATACAGCCCCTTGCGTTGGTAAGCCAGCCCAAGAGCGTGCTCGACATCCGCGTTCCCAGGCGCGAGCGTTTGCGCTGCAAGCAATTCCTTTACCGCCTGTGGGGTTTTGCCCTCATTCAGATAATTGACGCCCAACTGATAATGCAGCTCAACGGTCTTTTGGACCTTTCCGGGCGATTCAGTTTTCTGCGGCACACATGCCGTGAAAGTCATGAGTAAACTCAAGACATAAATAACTGAAGCTAGTTTCGTGATCGATTGGATATTAAATGACCCCAAAATGTTAAACGTGCCTTTGAACATAAAATAAGAATTACAGCCGTGAACAATAGCGATATGATAGAAAAATTAACAAGCCTGATTTATGCGGCCGAATGCGATTTCCTTGGCTATTGGAGTTAGGATCTCATTGATATCAGTATTTGGAAGATATTTCACATATCCCTCATTCTCGTCGGGACCAATAACTTCAAAGTCGGCTCTTTGCTTGTGATACAATTCCCAGCGGCCGTCTGATGGTTCTCCGGACTGTTTGATCCTATCGACAAGCCTAGAATGAATCACATCATCAGGCGCTTCACAATGGATCAAGATGAACCTGGCGTTTCCATCTCTTGCTAGTTTCTTGGCAGTCATCCGATCTGAACGCCGTGCAAAGGATGCATCCAGTATCACTGATTCATGCCTTTTCAGTGCGGCGCTCGCCTCGTCAAAAAGCATCTGATAAGTTTTATCAGACGATTCGCGTGTATAGATTCCCTCTCCATAGTTGTCAAGTCGATGTTCCGAAGGCGCCAATCCCAAGGATTGTTTTCTTATGACATCAGAACGAATTATCACAGCCCCCGATCTTTTTGCTAACTTTAACGCCAAAAAGGTCTTGCCTGATCCCATAAGGCCGCAGGTTATGATTAGGGCCGGTTCCGGTGCCGGCTCAAAATATGCCCGTGAGAGCAAGAAATAATCAGAAGCGATAGCGGCGGCTCTATTACGGTTTTTTTCGTCAATCTCAGGCTCATTTAGAGTGAAACTCTGGACCTTCCCCCTGACATAAGCCCGATAAGATTTGTAAAACTGCAAGAGATTCTGGGCGTTTTCGTCGGGAAAATCTCTCATGTACCTTTTGAGGACTCGATTTGCATTATTTGATCGAACAGAACTACGTGATCCAGATGTAAGTCCCCGTGACAATCTCGAATGTGACCTTCCTTAACTCTCTTTTCGAGAAACCCTCTATTTTGTTCCATAAATTTAAATGATTCGCGTCTAATCAATTCAAACGTTTCAGCAGAGATCGTTTTTCCGACAAAAGACTCCGTCTGATAAAAGTTTTCGCGGACATTATGCATTATTACTTCAGGTGCCCCGAAGATCGAGATCTGTGGCCCCCCGACCGCTTGTAAATGAAAGTTCAAAATACTGTCCGCCACCTTATCTATGATTGTCTCATCCACAAGATCACGAACAAGCGCGTTCAGTAATATCTTGTCTTCGGGAATGAGTCTCATTAAGACTGCGTATTCAATCTCAGGGCCATCTCCGTGAAGATTTACGCCACAACCCGGTGATTCATGAATTGCCACAACCCCGAGATAGATGTCCCTGGAATAACGTGAATTAAGATCTACCTCTTGTTGACAGAAAAATTTTCGTTTTTCGATCGTTGTGAAGTCAAGGAAACCAAGTGACAAGGGTTTCTTGACCTTGTACACGAGAGGACCCGCAAGAAAAACAATCGAGATATGAGTTTGAATTACCTGAACAGAGTCTGGCTGATGCGGATAAATTGAGGGATTCGAGAGAGCGTGTATCAGACGCTCGATATGCTCATTCAACAAGCTCTCCTGTTTTCTGAAGCTAGTTGACCGCACGCAGCGAGAATGTCACGTCCTCTGGATTTCCGGATTATGGCAATCAATGACTTTGACATCAGGATATCCTGAAATGCGGCTACACGCTCCGGTTCCGGGGTCTTGAACTCGGTCGACAGTTCATCATTGAATGGGATCAGATTCACTTTGGCCCGAATTGGATTCAAGAGCTTCACAAGTCTTCGAGCGTCAGCGTCTGAATCATTAAATCCTTTTATAAGCACGTATTCTATTGTGATGCGATCACGTTTCGGCAAGGGATAGTGTCTCAGCGCTTCAATTAGTTCTCCAAGGGGGTACTTGGTGTTGATGGGCATGATCAGGCTTCTAGTCTCATCCGTAACCGCGTTGAGACTGATTGCCAACTTTATCCGAACAGTTTTACCAAATTCAATTATTCGAGGAGCAAGACCTGAAGTCGACACAGTGAGTCTTCTCCAAGAAATCTGCGGCCCGTTAGGGTTGGTCATAATATTGATTGCCCTAACGGTGTTATCGAAATTGGCTAATGGTTCACCCATGCCCATAAAAACCACATTTGTAATTGACGAACCTGGAACCTGCCTCCGGAGTTCCAGTAATTGTCCGACTATTTCGCCTGAGGTAAGATTCCGCACGAACCCCATTTCAGCGGTACGGCAGATCTTGCAACCCATAGCGCAGCCGACTTGAGTTGAAACACACAGGGTGTCGTGATCCTCGTTTGGTATATAAACAGATTCAATTTTGGAGCCGTCTACCAGGCCGAAAAGGAATTTCTTGACTCCGTCTTTAGATTCGAGCGTTTCAATTACCGTAGGTCGTCCTATTCCGGCTGTCGACGCAAGCTCCTCTCGAAGCTTCTTGGAAAGATTGGTCATGGGATCATAAGAAACCGCCAGTCCCTGATGTATCCATCTCATGACCTGAGCCGCCCTGTATTTCTCCTGGCCCATTGAGTGGAAAAAGGTCTCCATCTCATCGATGGTCATCCCCGAGAGGTCCGGACAGGCCCCTGTTTCAAGATTGTAGGCAGGTTCCGTCAAAATATTTCTATCTCACTAAAGAAATAACTAATTTCGAATTTTGCACTCTCTTCAGAGTCGGATCCATGAATAATATTGTTCTGCTTGCTATCAGCCCAACGAGCCCTAATGGTTCCTGGGGCCGCTTCAGCAGGATCGGTCGCTCCCATTATCTCTCTGTTTCGTTTTATGACATCATCGCCTTCCAATACCATTACCACGACAGGGCCGGATGTCATGAACTCGACCAACTCCGTGAAGAACGGTCGCTCTTTGTGAACATAGTAAAAACCTTCAGCCTCAGTCCTACTTAACGATTTCATTTTCATAGCGGCTACTCTAAAGCCTGCGGAGTCGAATACCCTTACCACTTCTCCGATCAATTTTTTTGATACGCCATCAGGTTTGATTATTGACAGTGTCTTTTGCATCTATGAATCCTCTTCCACCTTAAAATTTTGTTTGAAAATGAAATCTAACACAGCGTCTGTTGTGTTTCTAGGTTGAATAAGATAATTGTTCTCCGCAAAATAAATTATGAGAGACAACATCATGAAACCTGTAAAATATGTGGTGTTTTGCGCCGTTACCCTTATTCTGTTGATGTCATTCAAAGAAGCAGTGTTTTCCGCCAACGATATCAAACTCCCAAAACCCGCCTTCACGGGAAAAATGTCCGTTGAATCGGCAATGCTCAAAAAAAAGTCGGTCCGACATTTTTCCAAAGATCCTCTGACTCTTGAGCAGGTTTCCCAACTACTGTGGGCGGCAAACGGCGCTCTACCCGTAGATGCGATAAGCGGAGCGACAGTGAAGACTTTGCCGTCAGCAGGGGGAATATATCCTCTCGAGATTTTCTTGCTCACGGGTAGTGATACAGTAAAAGGGTTACCGGCAGGCATTTTTCAGTACTATGCAATAAGTAACTCACTAGTTCAAATTTCTCAGGGGGATGGAAGATTGGCGCTCGCTCAAGCCGCCCTATCCCAATTATGGATTGCGTCTGCTCCTGCTGTAGTAGTCATTGCCGCGTCATTCAACAAAATGACGGCGAAATATGGGAACCAGGGAATAAAGTATGTGTTCATGGAATCCGGTTCTTCAAATCAGAACCTGTTTCTTCAGGCTGAGGCGCTCGGTCTTAGAATAGGGACAGTCGGCGCTTTTGAGGAGGGTTCAGTCTCCTCAGCCATCAAAATTCCGGCAGGAGTCACGCCTTTATTTATAGTTCCTGTCGGGAAATAGCCATAAATATATCTTAACCCTCCAAGAATGTAATCCGGTTTGCTTCCGTGCCGGTAGAATTAAGGAAAAGAAGAGCGCCATTACTTTAGTGTCGGCGATCACTCATCACGGTGTCGACCAAAAGTGTTGTTTTTCCTATATTACTGTTTATCGAGTTTTTCAAGAGAGGGGAATCGGGAGCGCTATGAATTCAAGCCTCCTCCAGGTCTATTTGTCCTTGACATAAGCTCAAATCTATATAATGTTCAACAATACACTAGTATTTTCCATTATAAAGTGTTCGCTAATCATTCTAAGGAGGTAGGTGGATGGACTGGGTTATTTATGTCGCCCTATTGTGTGGGGGTGCGGGAGTGGCCTATAGCCTGATAACCGCGGGTTGGGTCTTTAAGCAGGACGCGGGCAATGAGCGAATGCGGGAAATATCCGGCTATGTCGCTGAAGGCGCTATGGCTTACCTTACCCGCCAGTATAAGGTCGTGGCTATTATCGCGGCTATCTTGTTTGTTATCCTCTGGGTTGCCCTCGGGACGATGCCGGCAATCGGCTTCTTAGTCGGTTTGATTGGTTCAGGTCTTGCTGGTTTCCTCGGGATGAAAGTTTCCGTCAACGCGAACGTGCGTGTGGCCGCTGCTGCCGGCAAGAGCCTTGCGGACGCAATGGATGTCGCTTTCAAAGGCGGGTCTGTGACAGGTATCGTCGTTACAGGTCTGGCCCTTCTTGGTGTCGCAGGTTTCTACATGGTCGCTAGGGGACACAATCCTGACCCACACCATATCTTCACCTCGCTCGTAGGCCTTGGTTTTGGTAGTTCACTCATGAGCGTATTTGCCCGTGTGGGCGGTGGTATCTACACTAAAGCAGCGGACGTGGGCGCTGACCTTATTGGTAAAGTCGAAGCCGACCTTCCGGAAGACGATCCCCGCAACGCGGGCGTCATCGCGGACAACGTTGGTGACAACGTTGGTGACTGCGCGGGTATGGCCGCTGACCTTTATGAAACCTACACCGTTACCATCGTGGCCGCAATGTTGCTTGGCAGCACGATTTACGGCATGGCGACTCCTGCTTTCTTTATGCCGCTTCTCATCGGTGGTGTTGCGATTCTCGCATCGATTATCGGCACCTTCTTCGTTAAGATCAGCAGGTCCCAGAACGAAAAAGACGTCTACATCATGGGCGCCCTGTACAAAGGGATGGCCGTTGCGGGTATCCTGGCAGCGATCGCCTTCTACTTTGTAGCAACGTATCTCCCTATAGGTAAGCCGCTTGCCACAGCTTTCATAATCCAGCCAACGAGCATATTCTTGCTGGCTGTGATCGGTCTGGTCCTGACGGGGCTGATCGTTGTCATCACTGAATACTTCACTGGTATGTACGGCCCGGTCAAATATGTCGCCCAGGCTTCGACAACCGGTCACGGCACAAACATCATTGCAGGTCTTGCTATCAGCATGATTTCGACAGTGCTGCCGGTTCTCGTTCTTGCGGCGTCCATCATGATTGGATACGCGATTGGCGGTGGATTTTCAGGTAGTACTGGAACCGGACTTTACGGAATTGCGGTCGTCGTTGTCTCCATGCTTTCCATGACCGGCATAGTTGTAGCAATCGACTCATATGGTCCGATCACGGACAACGCCGGTGGTATCGCTGAAATGGCCGATTTGTCGGAAGAAGTTCGTAACAGAACTGACCCGCTTGACGCTGTTGGTAACACCACAAAGGCCGTTACAAAAGGATATGCGATCGGTTCCGCCGCCCTGGCCGCCCTGGTTCTTTTCGCCGAGTATACTCGAGCCATAGAAGGTTTGTCCGGAAAAGCGGTTGCGTTCGATCTGTCAGACCCCAAAATCCTCGTTGGTCTTCTTATCGGCGGGATTATTCCTTACTTCTTCGCTGCTCTTTGTATGCTCGCCGTTGGTAAGGCCGCCGGATCAATCGTCGAGGAAGTGCGTAGACAGTTCCGTGAAATCAAGGGCCTCAGGGAAGGTCTTCCAGGTGTCAAGGCTGAATACGGCAAGTGCGTCGACATCGTCACGGCCGCAGCTCAGAAAGAGATGGTTATCCCATCCCTGCTACCGGTTGTGATACCTCTAGTGGTAGCGTTTACACTTGGTAAGGAGGCCCTCGGTGGTATGCTAATCGGTAGCATCGTTGTAGGTCTGTTCCTTGCTATTGCCATGACAACCGGTGGAGCCACCTGGGATAACGCCAAAAAGTATATCGAAGACGGATACTTCGGCGGTAAGGGTGGCGAGGCTCACAAAGCGGCCGTCACAGGTGACACCGTAGGTGATCCGTACAAGGATACTGCGGGCCCGGCGTTGAACCCGGTCATCAAGGTCGTCAACATGGTGGCCCTGCTGCTGGTCCCGTTCATTGTTAAATAGTCTTTAAGCGGCTGATTCTAGCCGAACGTTGAAGCTGACATGGGCGCTCTGTAAGGGAGCGCCCATGTCGCGTTCTGTGGTAGGAGCATTGGATTCCTATCGTTATTCTATATTGGCAACATAACAAGAGACTTCGGTTATCTCTTGAGCTATAATGAAAAAACAGTTCTTTATTAGAGGTAGCTCTATGGTTCAAACAAAACCTATAGATAGTCAAACTGATTCAGAGTCTTCATGCGACACGACAGAGATATTGAGAGACCCCGACCTATTGGCTGAATACAGAGCGTTGACCGATCCGGAAGACAAGGATGATTTTTTGGAAATGATTCACATTTTTCGGAAGACTGAAGAGGAAAACTATTTGCCCCTTGAACAAGTAAAGTCTGAACTGGGAGTATAGTTGGCTGGTGGATTACCTAATTCAACTCTCAGGTCTTGCTAAAGAAGAATTACAAAATATTCCATTTGAATACAGACAAAATATTCTTAGGAAAATCGAGAACCTTCAAAAAGATCCTCGTCCACGAGGAACCAAGAAGTTATCAGGAAAGTTTTTTGGATATCGAATTCGACAAGGCCCCTATCGCATATTTTTTTCAGTTGATGATGACAGACTGATTGTTCAAGTTAGGTCTATTCGATTGCGCAAAGATGCTTATCGATAATATCTTTTGGCACGCAGTAAAAAAACTCCGTCTCAGTTGATTTTGCTTAATTCGGGGGGCTTCTCAAGGCATCGCCAGGGTATAGAAGAGGGTAAAATCTACATCCCCATGTCGTACGCGAAGATTACGCTACGATAGCCTGTGATACTCTGAAAAAACATAGGGTTAACCAACACAAGGACCAGCGATTTAGCGCCTTCATTCTTAAAGTCATTGATAAGGTAGTCTGCGATAATGCCTGGGCTGGTCACGGTGCGCCAATTTTCAAGAAACTGCTTCCCGTTCCACCCTAGGGCCTCTACTGCTGATCCTGCTTCTGTCTGCTTTATCACGAGAATTTCGTTTTGACCCGCGCTCTGAGCATTAGTGATCAGGATCCTTCCAGGAATCGCTAAGTCTATTGGAGACTGACCCTGCCTGTATAGACGAATCCGCCTATGAAGCCCATATACCCTGTCCGTCTTCGAGGCCAGCAACCTGTTGTCTTTGTCAAAGGCCATCAATCGCTGGTCCTGGTTCAATATTATCCTTAGGAATTCTTTATCCGGGCCGAACTGACCAGAAGCGTAACTGAGAATAAACGTGCCGGGTGGAAGATTAATTTCTCCGACTCGGCGCAGTTTCCCTTCGGCAAACTCGTAATGCTCCATCCGACCGCTGAAGATGTCCGACGAATCTATCCTCTGTCCCACGAGTAATTGCTTCTCTTTACCCTCTACAGGCTCTGAGATTACCTTGAGAACAACATCAGGGACCCTGTCAGCTACGGTGAGGTCCCTGCCCTTATATTTAATAATAGCGGATTCGAATCCGGATAACGTTCGATAACACAATATGAGTTCAGCAATACCGTCCCCATCCAGATCCGCAGCCTCAGCGCTCACATAGATTGCCGGCGACTGCGAGTACCGGGTCAACGGTTTAAGCCCTCCGCCTTCAAATCGACTTATTGTGATACCGTTTTCATCAAGGAAAACAGTCTCGTTCTTGCCGTCCCCATCGAGATCACCAATCGTGACTGAAGCAATACCTAACGCCATCTCAGGGCTTCGCCAGGGGCCGGATGACGGGGAAGGGCGTCCGGGTAAACTTACAAGCCCTGGATTACGGCTTGCCGGAGAAACACCCGGGGATGTTCCCTCTGATTTATAGAACTCAAGCTTAGGCACTCCTGCGAGACGCCTGCCGACGCCTGCGGCAAAAACATTTAATGCGCCCGGCAACGAGTGAATATTTTCGACTCGTACATCTGTTGATACAGTGGGTCTATTTGATGCGAGGTCCCACATCACGCCGCGTAACCTGTACTGGCTGTCTTCACGAGAGAGAAAGCCAAAAATCACCATCTCAGCCCCGACCTTACGGGCCAGCGCTATCGCATCCTGATCACTCTTGAGCGAACCACCATCTTTGAGGAACTTGTCCCAATCGTTATCCGGAATAACCCTCACCGCGTCTCCCATAGATTCTATAGTCGCCTTGAGAGTGTTAGTCGCATGATCGCAAAAAGATTTAAGATCACTGTCCTGAGTATCTGATACTACGCTGAATGGTAAGGTGAGAACTTTTAGAAGAGGACGGTTTTCGGGCGAACCGCTTACATCCCCCGAAAAGGCCGATAGCGCCAGGATGGTCAGCATAAACCGGCAGATGATTCTGTGGCCCGTGGCTCCAGTCATCAGTTCAATTGCATTATTGACCAAAAAAAATACCAACTGACACTGCAGTTGGCGTAGGAGGAAAAGATTATTTTCTTGTCCATGTCTTAAGCAACTGCCGTGCCAAAACGTGATTAAAATCTATAATGAATAATATAACTAGTTATATTAGACGCTTAGCTCACTTTCCGTTCAATGGTTTTATGTTTCAGAAATTGGGCTGAATCAAGGTTTTGTCCAAATTTTTGAACATCAAACGGCCTCATTTCAGAACCTATCGAAATTACAGCAGTTGTCCACGTACAAAATACTTGCGGCGCCTGCCGAATTTTTGAACGCGTGGGTAATTTCTTGGCGCCCTTTTATTCGCTTCATCTCTTCTTTCAGGTCCGAATCAGTCAAAAGACAGGTCATTTCAATCACAACATCCAGTAAATACTATGAGTTTAGGCTAACGCGCTAAGTTCGTCAGATCGTCCTAAAATAACTCT
Source organism: Deltaproteobacteria bacterium (assembly GCA_026388665.1). GTDB lineage: Bacteria > Desulfobacterota > Desulfomonilia > Desulfomonilales > Desulfomonilaceae > CAJBEZ01. The sequence goes on along the minus strand of JAPLJJ010000276.1, from coordinate 9,765 downwards.
CGATCATTTGAAAATTCGCTTGAACGTTCGCCGTTCCCTGAATAGCCGGCCCATGACCCGGCAAAATAAGTTCAAGCTTCAGCTTCGATAATTTCTCGATACTCTGTTTGAGCTGTTGGGCATTACCGCCTGGCAAGTCTACACGCCCAATGCTGCCTCTGAAAATTACGTCTCCACAAATCAGTGTCTTGAGTTTTGGCCAATAGAGGCACAAACTTCCTGGGCTGTGGCCCGGCGCGATGAACACTTCAAATTCATGCTTGCCGAGCCTAAGATCTCCTTCTTTAAGGTAAAAAGTTACCTCGAACGGAGGCGCTTCCTTGCCCTGGGCCGCATACCATCTTGAGCCCTCATCAATCATAAACTTTTCTTCTTCACGAGTCAGGGCGACCTTCACATCTGTGTCCACAAATCGTTTGGATCCCGTAAAATGGTCAGGGTGACAGTGGGTCCCTATGACCGCCTGTATCCTGTTCGGATCAAAGCCATCCTCTCGCATCCGGTCAAAGAGATTGTCCACGCGCTGTTCAAGGCCGGGATCGATAAGCACCGGAACCTTGCCATCAATCACGTAACTGTTACAATTATTTTCCTTAGGGTTATTCCAGAAATAGACAAAGAAATTGTCGGCTATTTTCATTACGCGCAACCTTTACAGGCCATTGAGCCATCTTTGTTGACCATTCGTGAAGTCATGGTTTGTTCACCACAAATCGAGCAGGGAGATGTTTCCACAATCTGCGCATACTCAGGGGCCTCCATAGTTATCTCCTTTACTTCAAAGAAATTTGTCGGCTCAGCGATAAGGCTTAAGGTAAATTCATCCCTCAATCTGTGCAATTCGCTCTTGTCCTTATCCGTCGCCTGGCCTGTCTCCATCTTTTTCCTTAATTCGTGGATCCTGTCTCTATGGGGAGACGGACGATTCAAGGAAATTCTAACCGCTTTCCCGGATTCCCGATCAAAAAAAGTGAAAACCTGTTTGCCCCAGTCCCTAAATATCAGATTTCCCTTGCCGAAGGTGCAGCCCATAAGAACCTGTACAGCGTCGACCGAGCACGAATTGTTCTCAACTATGCACACCAATTCTTCGTCCTCGGACCCGGACGAGTTCAATGCTCCGGAAGCCGCCTTGACCGCAGCGTATCCAATTGCAAGTCCCGGGCACACATGTCCGTGGAATTCTGCGCATTTCCTGAAATCGGCCGGATAATCATTTAGTGAATTCATTTTTGTGCTCCTGTGATTCGATCAGTTCCACGAGATGACTGAGTATTCGCGCTGTGGCGCCCCAGATGTTGTGTCCTTCCCACAGATAAGAAACTACCTGAACCGGAGCGCCCCGAAAAATCCACACATCTTCATGTCGTCTGGAAGGGTCAAAAAAGACCTCGAGGGGAGGGGCCACAAGCCCGGCGATTTCCCTCTGACTGACTCTAAATTCATACGGATAAGGAATTATGCCCACGAAAGGGACTACGTGGAAACGTGTGGCAACCGTGTAAAAATCATCGAGTTCAGTCAACACCTGAACATCATCAGGAGATACCCCGACTTCTTCCGAGGTTTCTCGAAGAGCGCACGATCTGATGTCAGGGTCAGTCGAGTCGAGTTTCCCGCCCGGAAATGAAATCTCGCCTCTGTGATGCTCAACCATGTCCGATCTTTTAGTGAGCAACACGTGAAGATTATGGTTTTTCTGAAATATCGGGACCAGTACGGCAGCGGTGGTTAGCCCGTCAGCAGGCAGTTTCTTTTTTGGATACCGCTGTCTTGCCAGAAGAAGCCGCTTTTGGAATCCAGCGAGAGTATTGTATGTGTGCCTAATATGATGCGCCAAATCAGAATCCTGAAATAGACCGTGAACAGAATGGGTCGCGATCTAAATATGCGGCAGAACACGGACGAGAGAAAATGTTAACTTGTCCTCACGTGGATGAGCCTTTTCCACCTTCGCCATAGCTCGGTCGTACGGACTCAGATTCACACTTGCCGGGGTATGTAACACCGTGTTCCAGCCCAGATCTGTAATCTGCACTAGATAAAACCTTGGGAACCGTTGCAGAACAATGACCTCAAATTCATCGTTTATTCTTTGTTCCATATATTTCAAAAGATAATATCGATGGCGCTCTCTTTCAACAATTGATGATCTGTCCAACCGATAAGAGATCTCGGAAAGAAGTCTGTCGAGAGTATCAGCGTCAAAGGGTCGAATGTTTTCATCGAGTGCGGCGACGAGTTGTCTTTGCGTTAGAAGGTCCGTGTACCTCCTGAGCGGCGACGTAGCCGTAGTGTAAACGTTCAGCCCGAGTGTCGAATGTGGTTCCGGATTCAGACCAAGATTTCCTCGGGCAAGGGTTTTCTTACACCTGTATGAAAGTACCGGATCATATTGCCGGGAAAGTTCTATCTTTTCGAGTGGTGGTGGCTGACTGCGATAAATGCAGGGAATATTCCTGTTCTTGAGCGTCAGCGCAAACAGATTGTTTGCAAGTATCATCAACTCTGAAACCAGGACTTGAGAACTTGTCTCACGTTCTCGAACTGAAAGCTCAATTGATTTATCTTCGTTAACCTTAACAATAAGTTCAGGGTCCTTGAATATAATGGCGCCGGACGCGATTCGGTTTTGCCGTAAGGAGAGAGCGACAGCATACATGCGGGCCTCAACAGAATCTGGGTCGTATATGCGCCGATCAGCCTCTTCATAAGAGAGCCTGTCGCTCACCCTGACAAGGGATCTTGCGATACGGTATTCAATCATATTAAGGCCCCTGTCAAAAACGACTATCGCGCTTATCCCCGGGCGAAGTTCTCCTTTAACTAAACTTGCCGCCTGTTCCGACAAAGTCGGTGGCATCATCGGTAACACAAGATCCGGCATATAAATAGAAACGGCCCGTTCCCTGATCTCTTTGTCGAGATCGGAGTTATGCTCCACGAAAAATGCCGCTTCCGTAATATGGATCCCGATAATGGTCTTATCGCCCTCGAAGCTTATCGATATAGCGTCATCAATGTCTCGGGTGCTTGCCGAATCAATCGTTATGACATTGTTTTCAAAGATCTTCCGGTCATCATGATCCACAGGCTTGGTAGCCGCCAGCTCCGCTTGTTCCAGAGCTTGAGCCGAAAACTCAATGGGTATCTGTTCCGCCCTCAACCGAATGTTTTCATCTTCAGACCAGATCCCAAGTCTCACAAGAACCTTGAAAGGGTCCCACGCAGGAATCAGCCCCGCGCGTGCAAATATATCCCGAGCCCTCTTCTTGTTAAGCCAATCAGGCCCCATAAGCGCTGCTTCTTCCAGCAAGGCCGGCAGCCCTTCATCCGCTTCCGATAGGTCGACAGCTTCCCCGGTTTTCAGTTTCGACAGGAATTCCGCGCATCTGGATATGAACTCGCCCCGCTCAACCTCTTTACGCCTTCGAACTTCTTCCTGTTCCACTTTATCAGGGGATACAGCTTCAATCCCTTGGGGTCGAATTTTGAAGTACAAACGGTTTTCAACAATCGCGCGGACTAATGCGGCCTGAGCGTCAATGTTATCCTGAGAACCGAAAAAGAGTTCGCTGAGATCCCGAATGCTTATCTGATCAGTTTCCGGCCCCACTATCTCCCACAATTCTTTAAGGTCTATTGTTTTCTTGATCTCTTCGCGTTTTACGAAAAGCTCTTTGAGTCGATGAGTCAGTTCATCTTTCGAACCCTGAGCGGGAAAATCAGAATACTTACCCCCAACAAGGGCCCGATTGGCGGATATATTCGCCTCTTTCCCCTGATCATTGAGCACACGCAGACGTCGGTCATCAACATCCAGGACCAGGGCGCAGCACAAGCGAGAATCATCATAATAATCGATTATGTCATTCTTATGAAACATCATGTAAGCCTCTAAACTTTTCAGATATAAGCCAAAAGCCTCGGAAAAGATAGAACAAAAAAAGCAATCCGGATCACTTGATCATCAGGGGTAATCCTAAATATTGATGCAATATTGACCTATTATGTGATAAATGAATCGGTGTTAGTTGACTATGAGAGGCGAAAAGCGTTGGAAACTGAAATACGGGCGATTTTTGGCGAAAGCGCGCGTGTCAGAGATGAATTCCTGGCTGCGTCTTTGGACACGTTAATTGAAATTGTTTATCAACTGATTGATGTCATAAAAAGAGGCGATAAAGTCTTGTTGTTCGGTAATGGGGGCTCCGCCGCGGACGCTCAACATGTTGCCGCGGAATTTGTGAATAGATACCGGATAGAACGCCGGCCTCTGCCTGCGCTTGCATTGACGACAGACACATCTGTGTTGACCGCTATCGGGAATGATTACGATTTCAGCGATATTTTTGCTAAGCAGATTGCCGCGCTCGGGCGAAAAGGTGACGCTGCAATTGGTATCAGCACTTCAGGCAGGTCCGCCAATGTTAACAAGGGGCTTAGACTTGCACGTGAGCTTGGTCTCATAACAGTGGGCTTTGGAGGCGCGCCTGATAGCGAAATGAGCGCCCACTGCGACCATTACCTTAGTGTCTATGGTTCGAGCACACCTCGGATTCAGGAGACACACATGATCATAGGCCACACAATTGTTGAAATGCTGGATATGAAGCTATTCGGCTCGATGTGACCAGTACATAGGTCAGACTTTAGCCTGACAACATTTATCAATTCAATGAGTTCAATATAGCCTTAGTTTTACTAAACGAAGCGCAATACTTATACAGGATGTCAAAACATGAGTGATCTCAAGGAAAAGCTCCGATTAAGCTGGGAAGATTTAGCATGGATCGGTCCACCGGAAGGTTTGATTTCAGGGACAACATCGTCAGTCGAAGCGGCTGAGGAAATAGTTGGTCAGGATCGAGCCGTGAAAGCTATCAATCGCGGCTTGGCGATGAAGAGCCATGGTTACAACATTTTTGTTTCCGGCACCAACGGGACAGGTCGGACAGCGACCGTAAAGAAACTTTTGGAGGAATTCAACGTTGGTGGTCCTGTGCCGGACGACCTCTGTTACGTAAATAATTTCAAGGGCCCGGACAACCCGAGACTCATTGTTTTGTCTGCGGGGCAAGGCGCAACCTTTAGGGACCAAGTCAATGACCTTATCAGTTCTCTAAAAACAAAGATTCCCGCAATCTTTGAAAGCGAAGAATTTCAAGCAGCGCGAAATGAAATCGTTACCAGGCACATGGGCGCACAAAAGGCGTTGTTTAAGAATTTCGAGAACAAGGTAAGCACTCAAAATTTTATGATGGTCCAGATGCAGGTAGGCCCTTTCACTCGACCGGACCTGGCTCCTGTCGTTGTCGGGAACCCCATGAAGATAGAACAGCTTGAAGCGCTTGTTGATGAAGGCAAATTCTCCGCGGACGAACTCGCTAAGCTAAAGGCGACATATAAAGAACTGTCACAGGAGATGGAAAAGATATTTAAGGCCGCGCGTGATATCGACAAGACGATTCAGGAAGACCTCGAGAAATTAGGCAAGGAGTCGATCGAACCTTTACTAAAAGATTTGATTGCGCCGTTACGTGAAAGTTTTCCGACAGAAGCTGTAAAAACCTATTTTGATGAGGTAGAAGCAGACATAATTGCCCACCTGGATCGGTTCCGACCTAGAATCGTTCCTCCTCCACCGGGAACCGAGGGCGCAAGCCCTCCAATACTAATGCCGCCGGATCCTACTCAACTTAAATACTACGAAGTTAATCTTCTCATTGACAACTCCGAGACTACGAAACCACCGGTAATCATAGAGACTACCCCAACGTATCGCAACCTGTTTGGTACTATAGAGAGAGTCGTTGACCAGAACGGAGTCTGGTTTTCGGATTATCGGCATATAAAATCCGGCAGCCTACTCAAGGCAAATGGCGGTTTCCTCGTTGTAAATTCGAGGGATCTGGTAATGGAGCTGGGTAGCTGGCCCACTCTAAAGAGAAACCTTAGGAATCATGTGACTGAGATCCAGTCCGAACCATTCGGGTGGCTGTTTAATAGCGCCCTCAAGCCTGAAAAAATACCGATCAGGCTTAAGGTCATAATGATTGGGGACCCGGAAGTTTATGACCTGCTGCACTGGTATGATGAAGATTTCCGTAAGATCTTCAAGGTTAAGGCTGATTTTGATACGAGCATGGACAATACCGATCAAAATCGGAAGAAGGTCATCGGCTTCATAGCACGGATCAGCAATGAGGAGAATCTACTCCCGAGTAACGCTAGTGGGGTGGAAGCAATCGCGCGTCTTGCGATTCGATGGGCGGGCCGTAAAAAAAAGATAACATCACAGCTCGAACGGATTGGCGATGTATTAAGGGAAGCTGATCTTGTGGCGCGCGAGAATGGTTCGGACATAATTAAAGCGGAGCATGTTGAACAGGCCAATGCGGACAGGGTTGAACGCGTGAACATGTTCGAAGACAAGATACAGGAGTACATAGAAGACGGCATTATCATGATTGACACTGATGGGGCCAAGGTCGGACAGATAAACGGACTCAGTGTTTATTCATTGCCTGAGATTTCTTTTGGCAAGCCCTCTCGTATTACGGTCAAGACGAGCATGGGGAAATCCGGAATAATCAGCATTGAAAAGGAAGCTGAACTTTCCGGTTCAACTTATGACAAGGGTGTTCTAATCCTTACAGGTTTCCTGCGTGACCGGTTCGCTCAGGATAAACCGCTCAACTTGACGGCAAGTATCACATTCGAGCAATCGTACTCGGGTGTTGATGGCGATTCAGCTTCCTCAACAGAGCTATACGCGTTGTTGAGTTCCCTTTCCTGTGTCCCGATCGATCAGGGTATAGCTGTCACGGGAAGCGTGAACCAGAACGGTGAAGTTCAGGCAATAGGTGGTGTGAACCAGAAGATCGAAGGTTTTTTCAAGGTCTGTAAGGGACTAGGATTGACCAGCCGTCAGGGTGTTATGATTCCCAAGACCAATATTGGGGACCTCGCTCTGAATTCCGAAGTCATTGAAGCCGTAAAAGGCGGAGCGTTCCACATCTGGCAGGTGGAACACGTGGATCAGGGAATAGAAGTAATCACTGGAATACCCGCGGGCGCAAGGGATGAAAACGGAGAATATCCCGAGGGAACAATTAATTTTCTTGTGAATCAAAAACTTGAGGACCTGGCTCGAGGTATCAAGGAATTTGAGGACAGCCTACTCTGAAGAAGAACAATCTGAAAAAGAACACCACGCGTCTGAGGAATAAAGCCATTGGTGTTTAATTACGCCGATAGACTTCTTTTCTATGGGCGACCGACATTATGGTGATGGTTTTGGATACGGAGTCTACCTTATATAGGATGCGGTAATCGCCACTGCGAACGCGATAAGACATCCTCTTGGAGGATAATTTTCTGCACCCTCTAGGATAGGGTGAAATTACAAGGGATTTAATCTTGGAGACTATTCTGACTCTTGTGTTCGTGGGTAATTCGGAGAGCTGCTTATAGACGGACTTTTCATACGCAAGCCAATAAGCGGATGTCAATTAGTCAAGGCCAAGAAGAGCCATCATCTCTTCATGTGTGTATGTTCCGTTTTTTTCAATCCTACCAAGAGCGTTCATTGCCTCGATATAATCCAAACGATCCTCGTTTGAAATCAGAGCGTTAAACTCCTCTTGCAGGTCCGGATCATCGAACATGTGTTCAATTAAAACCTCGGAACCGTAATCCGATCCGCTGTGAGCTGGAACTGCCATATTTAAGTCCTCACCCTCGATTCTAGTAACATTTGTTTTTGATGTCAATTTTTTCAATCTCTCCCTCCCATTGAAACCTTTTTGGATGATGAGCATCTCAATTACTACGTGGCGAATTACTATAGGGGAGGTCACAATGAATTATTGGACTGAAGCCGACGAATTGAAGACTTACCTGGCCGAAATAGAACATTATCCCATTCTTACCCGCGACCAGGAAAGTGAATTAGCTTATAGATGTCGTGATGAAGGCGACGAGCAGGCGGTTAATGATTTGATAACCGCCAACCTCCGTTTTGTCATAAAGGTGGCGTTGGGCTATCGGAACTACGGCATCAAGGTGATGGACCTCGTACAGGAGGGTAACATCGGTCTAATCAAGGCCGTTGAAAAGTTTGATCCTGACAAGGGTTATCGTTTGATCTCCTACGCGGTCTGGTGGATCAAGGCGTATATTCAGAACCACATCATCAGATCATGGTCCATGGTTAAAATGGGAACAACCCAGGCACAGAGGAAATTATTCTACCGAATTAGCGATCTCCCCGAAGCTGTAGATTTTGATATTCATCTGGATAATGTGTCGAAGCTGGCGGACAGGATCAATGTGTCCGAAGATGAAGTAATTGATATGGCAGCGCGGCTGAAAGCCAGAGACTTGTCGCTCGATGAAATGCTTGGTGATAGCTCACGCGACTCTTTTGTAGACACGTTAAGAGACGATAGACCCGACCAGGAACGAGAACTTGCTGAGCGGCAGGAGTTTGCAAACTTGAAACGCTGGGTGGATGATGCAGTAGACAAGCTGAATCCACGCGAAAAATATATAGTTCAGAAGCGAATACTATCTGATGAGCCCGAAACCTTAAAGGAACTTGGGAAGCATTTCGGGGTGACTCGAGAGCGAGCCAGACAGATTGAACGCGCCGCATTGCAGAAGTTGAAGGGTAGTTACCAGGCTACCGAGCTTGTAGCTGCCTGACCTGAACTGATTTGCCGCCTCTCGACAAACGTGGCAAAGTCTGAGCCGATATTTCATACTGTTACAGTGGGGTCGGCGTCTATGCCGACCATTTCTTATCATCTGTTAATTGTAAAAAGTAAATGTCCGTTGTTAAGGACAGCGTGGAGCAGTTTTGGTAGACGACTGATTGCCGCCTGTTACATGATTGTTATTAGTCGCGGTAGACAGGCGCCCGAATGGGTTCGTGCTGGTTCACTTTTGGCTTAAACGGGCTTTCTTTACCGTCTTTTGTCTGGAATTGAGCGTCCATAAGGGAAGCGCATCCATTAAGCGCTACAGTCAAGATGGTAAGCAATATCAACCAGTATTTCATGTTTTTTGCGCCACTTCTTTTGCTTGAAAGAAACTGACTAATCATATCATTTTCATGTGAAATTGGCAATCGCCGTGGGGCCTGGACGACCAGGCGTGTTATCTCGAGTGAGCGTAGCGACGAGAGATCTATAGCATTACGGGGATAGATCATTGCCGGCCCTGGATAGATTTCCCGCTTCACTCGAAATGACTATGGCGCTTAAATTTCAGTCCGTGGCGCCTCAAATTGCTGTATAATATGACGCAACGACGAAAGCGGAGCTGGTCACATGAAACTCAAAATTGTAATACACGAAGCTGAAGAAGGCGGATATTGGGCAGAGGTCCCCGCTATCCCAGGTTGCGCTACCCAAGGTGATACTATTGAAGAACTCCTGAAAAATGTACGAGAGGCTGTTGAGGCTTGTCTATCAGTGTCTATGGATCAACCTTCTTGTGGCGATAACGCTCGAGTGATGGAAATCGCATTTTGAGGTCTGTGACAGGCGGACAGCTATGTAGAACCCTGGAACGAAATGGCTGGAGTCTCCTGCGTATTAACGGGAGTCACCATATTTATGGTAAAACAGGCTCGACCACTCGTCTTTCGGTTCCGATTCATGGAGCCAAACCCCTCAAGCGAGGCCTTTTACTACATTTGCTAAAATTTGCAGATCTGTCTGAGAACGACATTTGATGTAGCACGCGCCACTCCGTGTC
>JAPLJJ010000290.1 GCA_026388665.1 Deltaproteobacteria bacterium | reverse complement strand
AGGATGTTGAGGCCCTGGGCTACGATCTCAACACAGAAGAGCCTCATTTATTCGAGAAAATGGTAAGCAGCGCCAGGCCTGATGATCCAGCCATTATAGTCTATACCTCGGGAACCACGGGGCAGCCGAAAGGCGCCATGATTACCCACAAGAACATGATAGCAATGATTTGCGGCCTAGCTGATGTCCTGAACTTCCGTCACACGGATTCCTTCGTTTCCGCCCTGCCGCTCTGTCATATTGCGGAGCGAATGTTTTCGCTGATCTTCCCCATGTGGGCAGGATGCACTGTGAATTTTGCAGAGAGTGTAGCGACTCTTCAGGAGGATCTGAGCGAGATTTCGCCTACAGCGTTCCTGAATGTGCCCCGGATATGGGAGAAGATGCACTCCAATATTATGATAAAGGTTCAGGATTCAATATTTTTCAAGCGATGGATCTTCAGGGCCATGTTTCCCATCGGCATGCGGATTTCCGAATTCAAGCTGAAAAAGAGACCGACCCCACTCCATTGGAAAGCCCTATACGGACTGGCGTACTTGCTTCTTTTTAGACCTTTGCGGAACCATCTGGGGCTTCTGGACGCCCGCATCTTTGTCAGCGGGGCCGCTCCGCTATCCCCGGATCTGATGAAATTCTACCATGCCATAGGCGTGCCGGTCCGTGAATGCTACGGTATGACTGAAATGAGCGGTATTTCTTTCATGCCTCGAGACGGAGAAATTAAGATTGGCGGTGTGGGGAAACCTATACCAGGGGTAGAAATCAAACTGGCGGAAGATGGAGAAATCCTTCAGAAAGGGGATTCCGTTTTCGCCGGTTATTACGGGGCCCCGGAAGCGACCAGGGAAATCATAATTGACGGATGGCTCCATACCGGAGATGTGGGAGAATTGGACGACGACGGCCACTTGAAAATCACGGACAGGAAGAAAGATATCATTATCACCGCTGGTGGAAAAAACATCGCGCCGTCAGAGTTGGAGAACAGCCTTAAATTCAGCCCGTATATCAAGGAAGCCATAGTCATTGGTGATCGCCGCAAGTATGTGTCGTGCCTCATCCAGATCGAACTGGAGAACGTCGCTCACTGGGCTCAGAATAATCGAATTGCCTATACGAATTACAAGAGCCTGGCGACCCATCCCGAGGTGAAAAAACTGATTCAGGCCGAGGTGGAAAAAACCAACAGCAACTTTGCTCAGGTGGAAAAGATTAAAAAATTTACCATACTCGACAAGGAACTGGACCAGGACGACGAAGAGTTGACAGCGACCATGAAGGTGAAACGGGCCAACATAGAAAAAAAATTCAAGGATCTGATTGAATCGATGTACTAGAACCTTTGAAACTACCAGGAATTTCCTGTACATGACTTTCGGCAAACATTTTACCATGAACATCAGATTTGTGGTGTGAAGGGAGCATATCCAAGTTGACTGAAGGGGCTCTTTACTTTTTGCAGCTCGTAATTTCAGGCATCGCTGTCGGAAGCTTGTATGCCCTGGTGGCGCTTGGATTTGTTCTGATTTATAAAGCCACCGATATCATGAACTTCGCGCACGGGGAGGCAATGATGGTGGGCGCCTTCATTTGTTATGCGCTTGTCGTGGCCGGAATTCCTTTTCTCTGGGCCGTTCTGATCACCACAGGGATTGCCATGTTCTTCGGGCTGGTAACCGAACGCCTCGTCCTGAGACCCATGATCGGGGAGCCTCAATTTGCCGTTGTCATGGTCACGATCGGCCTGTCCATCTTTTTGAGGAGTATTTCCGGGATCATCTTCGGACATGATAACAAGATATTTCCATCACAGCTTTCAGACCAGACACTGGTCTTCAAAGGATTGGTGCTGTCATATACTCACCTCTGGGCGATGCTCATATCAGGGCTGATGGTCATCCTGTTTTTCCTTTTCTTCCGATATTCACGTGTTGGGCTCGCAATGCGAGGCGTGGCCAATGACCAGGACACTGCCATGTTGATGGGCATCAGTGTCAAGAGGGTGTTTGCTCTAACCTGGGGCATTTCATTTGCCATCGCGGCTGTCGCCGGGATCTTCCTGGCTAACGTAATGGTGCTTAACATAGCTATTTGCCTGGTGGCCATAAAGGCTTTCCCAGCAGTGATTCTTGGCGGGCTGGAGAGCATTCCCGGCGCTATCATCGGAGGACTGGTGATCGGTGTGCTGGAGACCCTGGTGGGCGGCTATCTGGACCAGACACTGCCGGGTGTGAAAGATCTTACAGCCTTTGTCGTCCTATTCCTGGTTCTTATGATCAGGCCATACGGGTTATTCGGCAAAAAAGAAATCGAGCGGGTCTAACCGTGTTTGGGTCTGGCGCCAGAGATACGATTACAGGATCTACCCTGAAGGAATTATGAGAAGCAAGACTTTTAGAGAATCCTATAGAGAAGACATAAGAATCTTCAAGACGATCTGGGTGAAGTTCTGGTTGGTCCTGTTCGCCGTGGCGCTATTGTCCCTGCCGCTCTGGGCTGATCCGTACATAATCTACATGGTCAATATCTCTGGGATAGCAATAATTGCGGCCATAGGGTTGAACATTCTTACGGGTCTCACAGGGCAGATCTCCCTGGGGCATTCGGCTTTTGTGGCCCTGGGCGCCTATACCTCGGCAATTCTTGCTTCCAAAATGGACATGCCTTTTTGGCTAACCATCCCGGCTGGAGGCGTTGTAGCCGCATTCTTTGGGATCCTCCTCGGTTTTCCCTGTCTCCGCCTGAAAGGGCTTTACCTGGCGATGGCGACCATGTCGTTCGGGGTAGTCGTGGAATATGGCATAACACACTGGGAGTCTTTGACCATGGGTGTACGCGGAATTTCAGTTCCCGCTCCAACCATTTTCGGCTATACTCTGGGAGACCCGTCCAAACTTTTTTATGTCACGGTCTTTTTTGTGACCTTTCTAACCCTGGCGGCCAAAAATCTGGCCAGGACAAGGATCGGGCGAGCCTTTGTGGCAATCCGCGATCGGGATGTGGCCGCGGAGGTTATCGGCATCAACTTGACCAAATACAAAGTGATGGCCTTTGCAATCAGTTCTTTTTACGGAGGGGTTGCCGGAGGCCTTTATTCCTATTCCACGACCTATCTTCATCCGGAGAATTTTACGCTTCTGCTCTCCATCGAATACATAGCCATGATTATTGTCGGAGGACTCGGGTCAATTTTGGGGTCCATCTTCGGGGCCGTGTTTTTGACCGCGATGCCGGATATCATAAAGGGCTTTGCGGATTTTATGGGGCGCCAATTCATATTTCTTCATGGTCGGTACGATGAGGAGTGGAACATCGCCGCGTTCGGTCTCCTCATAATGATCTTTTTAATCGTCGAGCCAACCGGTCTTAACGGGATCTGGTCCCGTGTTAAGACCAGCTTCAAGAACTGGCCGTTTACTTATTGAACCTCGGTTTTTGTTACCTGAAAAAAATGCTCAAGGAGGAAAAAGGAGAATGAAACCTAAAAAGAATTGGAAGCTAGTGGTATCACTAGTAATCTGTCTTGGACTATTTTCAGTCACAACTTCCTTTTCCGAAACCCGGGGGGTTACCAAGGACGCCATCCAGATGGGTATGATCCTGGTAAAGACCGGACCGGTGGCGGCGCTTGGCCTACCTGAGGGTTGGGGAGTTCAGGACACGTTCGACCAGATCAACGAAACGGGAGGCATTCATGGACGCAAGATCAACCTGATCTGGGAAGATGACCAGTTTAAGACGCCTCTTTCAATCTCCGCTTTTAACAAGCTGATCTTCCGTGACAAAGTCCTGTCAATAACCTGCATGGGTGGCACACCCCAAACCATCGCCCTGTTCGACCTGATCGACAAGCATCACGTGGTGAACATCCCCAACGCCTTGGCCGAAGAATTTTCTAAGCCACACAAGCCTTATGTGTTCGTCCTGGGAGCTTCTTACGAGACACAAATCGAACTGATGTTCGACTACATCATGAATGACCTTAAAGCCAAGGATCCGAAGATTGCGGTTGTTTATGCCGAGACGGAGTTCGGCAAGAAGGGTCTGGAAGCCGCCAGGAAGCGTGCCGAGCAGTATGGGATAAAGCTGGTTTCCGAACTGGTCCTTAACATAGGGTCGGTGGACGCCAGCTCCCAGATTTTGTCGCTGAAAAAGGACAACGTGGAGTACGTGGTAACCTGCAATCTTGTTCCACCTATCATCACTTTTCTCAAGACTGCTGAAAAATATGACTACTGGCCCACGACTTTCGGCATAAACTGGTCCTGCGACGACATGGTGGTGAAAGCTTGCAAAGCTGCTTCGAAGAATTACATCGGCGTCAATTTCGTCGGTGGGTGGGAGGACGACACTCCGGGCATGAAACGGGTGAGAGAACTGGCAAGGAAAAATGATCGTGATCCCGCCAAGATGCTTACCTCCTTGTACACCATGGGAGTAGGGACAGCCGCCGTGCTGGCTGAAGGCATGAAACGGGCGGGGCAAAACCTCACTCCGGAATCCTACAAGGACGGTATGGAAACCCTAAAGGATTTTGAAACCGGGGGAATTGTTCCGCCGGTTACATACACCCCGACCAGTCATGCTCCGACCACGGTCGCGCGTCTTTACCGTGCAGACCCTGATAAGGGTGTTATGATACCTATAACTGATTGGAGATCCGCGAAAGAGATGAAATAAAACTGCCGGTAATTTACTCACTGAGACGCAAATTGGCGCCAGAGACTGCCTCAAGGCACTCGCAATGACATCTTTGATGGGAGTTGTCATTGCGAGAAGCCGAGGCCGACAAAGCGCCAATTTGATTATATTCAGCACATCCGAAACTGATTTGCCTGCCGTGGAAATGGGAAGTCGCCGAAGCTGCTGTTTCTATTTTGATTCAATGTCGGCCAGCAGCGCCGTAACCGCCTCGTAGTGTTCCTCGCTGATCATACGCTCCTTGAAAATGAGCGCCTCATGCTCGATCCATTGTCCGAGGGCAGCGTCCATGCCTCCGCGTAGCAGTGCTTTTGACTTGATCAAAGCTTCGGCGGGTTGATCGGCGATGCGGCGTGCCAGAGACATCGATTCCGTCATGAGTTGGTCGTGCGGTACTACACGATTTACCAAACCAAGTTGCAGCGCTTCCTCCGCCTGGATCATCCGACAGGTGAACACGAGTTCCGCTGCACGACCGTACCCGATGAGCCGTGTGAGAAGGTAACTACTCCCGAACTCCGGAGTCAAACCTGCACGAACAAAAGCTGCTGAGAACCTCGCTTTCGTTGAGGCTATACGGATGTCGCACGCCAGAGGCATAGTCATGCCCCAGCCGACAGCGACTCCGTTGACAGCCACAATTATCGGCTTGGGAAAACCGAAAAAGACTTGCGCCAGTTCAGCTCCGCCATACGGGGTGCCACTTCCGGATCTGCGAAATTCCTCGTAGAGAAACTTGATGTGCCGCAAGTCTGCGCCGGCGCAGAACGCTTTTCCCGATCCGCTCACGACGAGGACCCTTGTTTCAGGATCAGACGCCAGTTTGCACAGTGCCTCAGTCAATTCAACCCGCATCTCGTCATTGACTGCGTTCATGGCCTCGGGCCGGTTCAGCATGATCAGGCTCACTCCGGCTTCCTTAGTTAGAAGAATTGACTGATAAGCCATGACCGATTCCTCCAAATTAAGCTTTGTGCGAGCATACCTTACCCCTCTCCCTCAGCGCAAGGATGATTGTCTTTCAGTATTAGCCACGTTAACCCACAATGCTTTGATTTATGCGATTTTGTATATTAAACAGCGATCCTTTTTAGCAACCACGCCATGTTTTTGCCCAGGTTTTTCATTGTAGCTATTCCCTCTTCGTCTTTTTCAACCTCCCTCTGGTTTCGGCCAAAGGCTACATTCCAGTAGATCGATCCTGGAACAATCATTTCATTGATAAAGAAAAAATGGTTGATTGTATCGAAGCAATGAATCGAGCCGGCCCTCCTTGCGGCAACTACGGCTGCGCCGGCTTTTAATCTGAGCATGTTATCATTGGCTCTGGCCACCATTCCTGATCTATCAATCAGAGAGTGCTGTCAGAGCAGAAGTGTATTGAGGCAAACGGGACGCTGATCTTTTAACATCTTTAAAGGCTCCTCATGTTTGACCCATTTTCCCTAGCTCGTTGACATCTGACAGATTTGCTAACACACAATCGTCGCCAAGGAGCGTTTTCTTGTAGATCCGGATTTCCCCCACTGAGTCCCTGGATAGCTTGGGAGCCGAATTGCCTTAGAACCTCGCAGCCTTACATATGACCTCCTTGACCTTCAGTTTCAAGAAGTCGGCGCTATTGGCCGGCTGGAGTACAAGTGCCGTATTTACACCTTTCCCGGTTCCCGCCACCGAAATAACATCCTCGTCAGTCCTGACTAAGCCAGCATCGGCCGCCATGAGAGCCAGTTCGATCGCAACCTTGGTCCCCTGACCAAAGATACGTAACGTGTAGGCAATTATTTCATCTACCTGATAGGCGCCTAATTGTTTCCGTATGCCCCGGCCCACGCCTCCAAAAGCGTGCTGGGCTGTAAGCACGCTTATGCCCTTTGAAATCAATTCCTGGCGAACACCTGCGGTCATCTCCTGATGATTTGGTTTTACGAAACCTGTCACGTGGCTGACCGCTATGATATGGATCTCTGGATCCAGAATCTGTCGCGCCTTCAAAGCTGTGTCACCGCTCACGGAGGCCAGCAACACTACTTTGATATTGAGTTCACGGGTTCGCCGACGGACGCACTCAAGAACTTGCCCTGTATCACCAGGGCCGGGTTCGTTGAAATAAATGACCGGCGTTTCATAATAAGAAGCTGAGGTTTTCGTGGGGTTTTCTTCCATGGGACACTCCTTGTTGTGTACGTTTTTCGCTTCTTCCTGAGTTTTGAATGGCCCTGCGATAATTCCGGTGGTTTTTTCCTGTGCCGCTACAACTTCACACACACCGTTTTTATCCTTAATGACGACCCGACTCTCTGCGGCGGCGAAGGTGAGAAACACCATTAGCGTCCCAAAAAACACTAGAAACTGGACCAAAAACCTTTTAGTCGTCATATTTAACTCCGTTAGTATGGATTTGACTCTTCATACTATCCTTGTGGCCGTCAAGCAACTTAATACCTCAACTCTGCTCTATATTATAATGTTTCAGTTGGACAGAATTTGAGAGAAAAAGTTGTTGCTTGGGCGACAGGGGTTCAAGAACCAGTTTTACGCTTGAGCCCACTGAGGATTCCTGTTATTTTGTAACTAACGGTAACCGTATCT
>JAPLJJ010000024.1 GCA_026388665.1 Deltaproteobacteria bacterium | reverse complement strand
CTCCTGCATCAAACGTTTTCCCTCGGAAATTCCTTTTGGAATGAGCACTAGAGTGCAAATCAGACTCAGGGCAAAGCCTATTACACCGAGTGTCATCACGGGAGGCAACAGGCGAACGATGGAAACCCCGCTGGATTTAAAGGCGGCGACCTCATTGTCGGAGGCCATCCTCCCCAAACCGAGCAATATCCCTACTGATATGGAAAGAGGCGCGACTGTTACAAGAGTGCCAGGAAGAGCATTCACTAGCGCCTGAAACAATATGATCGTCAGTTCAAGCCCGGATTCCATTCCTTTCTGCAGGATCGGAAGGAATCCGGCTATCATTCCGGTTACAAGGAAAATAGCGAAGCAGAACAGGAACGAAACACATACTTCGAGGAATACATATCTGTCTATGATTTTCAAACGTTCAGATTACCCGCTAAAATGCGTCGGCATTTATTCAAAAAAAGACAATCATGTTGTGACAATCTGTTCGATCACTTCTGCCGCTCTCTTCGCAAGCTGATCCGAATCGAGATTTATGCTGACTCGAAGAGCCCGCAGTCCTTGCACTCCTGGAAGATCTTTCAGTTCAACGTATTCCAGATCATCCTTCAAAAAGTTGTTATCTTGCAGATAAGAAATGTGACGCTTCATCTCCATCGCTTCTTCGGGTCTTGAATACACTATGGCTATTTTATCGGGTTGTGTCAGACGATCGTCCCTAACTTTTACGGTAGCTTTATCAATTCTAGATCTTACTATTTCGTGACCAATATCGTAAGCGCCATCAACGTCAAATCTCTTTTCATCGAACCTGAACCGGATGGATATAGGCGTATAAGTGATTAGGATCAAATGTGTGATCTCGAGAGGTACTTTGAGTTTGGGTCTAATGCTTGCGCAGTGCCGGGCCATCCCACAACAGACAATCAACTGCCATAAACGAAGATTTTTGACATAAACCTCGCTGAATTTGAGTTTTTCAACCATAGATTCCCCGAGATAGATGACGTAATCAACGCCATCAGTTTGATGTTTGTCAAAAAAATGTGGGAAGATAGACTGAGCCTGGTTTTGCTCATTTTCTAAGTAAAAGGATAGCGTCTTATTAAGGATGGCCACACTTTCTTCAAAATCGCGTCTTTCCTGAAAAATTGTCCCGGTTATAGGATCTAGTAGTTTCTGATAGGTATCAATCAGGTCCACCAAATCCGGCCCTAGAGTTCGTAAGAAGGGAAAAAGAGGCTCAATCTCTAGTCGAACGAGGTTGAAGATCGGTTGTTCGTCTGTGGCGGTTATGCCGTCGGATATCTTTTTGAGCCGCTCTCGAATTTGATGACTGACTTCGTCCAGAATCGGGAACGATTTCTTGGCGACCGCCGAGGAAACTATGTCCAAAGCGAGCCCGAGTTGCCGGCTCATGTCCGCTTGAATACTACTGTTCCTAGCTTCGGATGACCCCCTGATGTCGGCTGCTGCGTATAAGACATATACATTATTGAAAACAACGGGGGTGAATTCCTGTATCGATCCATTTTCCGACAACTCAAGGCTCTGGAGCGCCGCCTGGCGAAAACGCCATTCTACGGATGGATGTATGGCGGTGCATTTTTCCTTAATGGTTTTCTGGACAGTAGAGTTAAATTCATCAAGCGATCTTTTCAGGGCTACCGAGAAAATAGGCAGAATCTCTTTCACTAATTGAGATTGCGAGACCCCGAACTCGTCGGGATGGGGTGATGTGAGGTTGAGAATACCGATGTTCTTACCAAGATACACTAAAGGAGCAGTCAGCATTGACCTTGCGTCTTTTTCCACCAATTCAAGGTCAGTTTTTGACCTTACCGGAGTCTCAGCCAAATCTGGAATCGTTGCAATCGTGTTTTCCTTCAACACCGGTTCAAACGGGGTTCCGACAAACTCACTGGCGGGAAAACGATTCAAGGATGAAAAGAGCTGGTTCTTTGATCCCCTACCTCTTCCACTCAAGAGCAGGGCATGGTCATCATCAAACGCCATGATAGCAGCTCTAAGATCAGGCACACCGAGAAGAGTTCGCAACCTCGATTCTAAACGCGCGAGACCTGATCCGCTCGCTATGGAACTGCTGTCAATGAGGTCACCTTCAAGAGCTGAGATGACACCGTTGGTAGTTATGTCCACTGCATAAACAACAACAAATCCATGGAATTCAAAATTTTCGATTGGGATGATCCGACTCAACACCTCAAGGTTTGCAAGATTCTCCTTGATCTCGAGTCTTTCCGAATCCGTCAACTCACCGGGAGGGGTAACACTATGGGGTTCAACAAATTTAGTCTGAACTATGATCTTGTAATATCTGTCTAGAGAAGTATCCGGGTCCGGCACAATCCGAATTAGAGGTAAATCAAGATCGCTGTCAATCCCGTAAAATTTCTGCAGAACCATCAAATAGGCCTTCAGAAATCTGATCCCGTTATAGGTTTCCTCATCGGGGTAAGGTCTGCCTTTCATCGAGCCATCATTATTCAGGAATTTTTTCTTGAGCAGAGGCGAAACAAAAAAGGGCCTCAACTGAAAGGGCATAAACGCGCCGGCGAGCTGAATTTCCCAGAATGCTCGGGGAAATACCGCAGACATCAGGGTCTTCATCAAGGCTTGATGCCTTTCTAGCGCCGAAAAATCGGTTATGGGCTCCATTAGCTCTTGCGCTTCCTGGAGTCGTGAATTTAGTTCATCTTGAGAAAGTCCCCACGACGCTTCCGAGGAGGTAACTGTTCTGCTCCAGAAATCAATCAGAGGCCTTAGACTCAAGACAGTTTTGAAAGGGAATTTATGTTGTTCTTTCATCGTCGCCCTCCTCCGGACTTCCTTGGTCTTTGATACCGTACGTTTGTTTTTAATGGTCCGCATTTATGCACAAGCTCGAATAGGGGTCAAGAAATCGTTTTTTATGATATTTTAGTAGTATCAAACTTCGAACCAATTATCGACATTACCGATTCGTGCCGATGACATGAAACGCCGTGGCGTTTTGGATCAATCATTCTTAGCATTTTAAGGAGACGTTTTTTGTCTGCACAGACTATAGCTGAACATTCAATTTATAAGTATATTACCGAATCTAAAATCCGCATATTCTTTTGGTCGTTTGGTCTGGTTTTTGCCGCAATTGATGCGTACTCCAGTCGTTTTTTCATCAATAACGACGCAATAGTGTACATCGAGATCGGCGAAGCTATAAAAGAGTTTCACTGGCATGACGTCGCCAATTTTACTTTCAGCCCTGTTTACGGCTTACTTTTTGCCATTTTTCAGTCTCTGTTTCGTCTAAGTCCATTTGATGAAATCCTTTGGGCGAAAATCCTAAATTATATTGTGTTCATCGGTACCCTGTCCTCATTTGAACTTTTCCTGCGGTTTGTAAAGCGGGAATATTTAGTCTTGGTGAATTCGGGCAAAAATCCGCTACCCTGGACATGGATTCAGGCGCTTCTATATTCCATTTTTTTGGTTACAACACTGGTTTCCGTTCGTGTGCGCCTGATCAATCCTGACATGTTGGTATATTCTCTGGTTCTGATTTGTTCCTCAGTGTTAATGTCGATCAGAGAGAACCCGACACCTTATTACAAATATGCTCTACTGGGATTTCTGGCCGGAACAGGCTATTTGACAAAGGCTTTCCTCTTTCTTTTTGCGCCTGTTTTTTTGATCATGGCCGCATTCTCGGTCGGATCATTCAAACGATCTGTTCCAAGAATAGCAATTGCTTTATTTTTCCTAATCTTGACCATTGGCCCTCTTCTTGTAATGCTGTCCACGAAGAGGGGTAGTTTCACTTACGGGGAAGGTGGACGACACGT
>JAPLJJ010000032.1 GCA_026388665.1 Deltaproteobacteria bacterium | reverse complement strand
ACCTGATCAATAATTGAATCGGCTACAACTGAATCAAGCTTTCTTTGTCGGGCCTCCACAATCGTGACGACCTTTGTTGTTGCACAATTCTCATTATTGGTTGACAAGCATTCGTTTTTTAGGATTGCCACAGCGGTTTCTCTTGAAAGTCTAAAGGCCCTCTTGAGTTCAAAGGGTTGAAAAGCCGGGTAGATGTCTTTCAAATGAACCCCTGTTCTGACGTCAAATAGGTCAAAAGTTAGATCTAGGCTGTCCGACGAAGTGTTGCCGCAAGTTCTGACCAAGACAGTCGCGTCTCGAATCAAATAGTAGTTGTATTCTTTGGATTGGTCCATAATAAATATTATAATACCTAATTCGCATTTTACAGAGAGGTCTGGCCGGAAAATAGTTCATGAAACTGAAACGGCTCGAAATACTGGGTTTCAAAAGTTTTCCAGAGAAAACAAACATAGAATTTTGCGACGGAATTACATCAGTGGTGGGGCCGAATGGATCCGGTAAAAGCAATATACTGGAAGCCATTCGTTGGGTCATGGGGGAACAACGGACCAAGAGTCTTCGTTGCAAAAGGATGGAAGATGTTATTTTCAATGGTTCCGAATCCCTAAAGCCTGTCGGTATGGCAGAGGTCAGGCTTACTCTAACCAATGACGGTCGATCGTTCCCTCACCCAATGTCGGATTATGATGAAATCATGATTGCCAGACGCCTTTTTCGGGATGGCAATTCGCAGTACGAATTTAACAACGTTCCCTGTCGCCTAACCGACATTATCGAATTCTTTCTGGATACCGGTATAGGTCGCAATTCCTACGCCATCATAGAACAGGGACGAGTCGAGCAAATCATAGCAGCTAAACCTGAGGAACGACGAATTTTCCTGGAAGAAGCCGCTAGTGTAAACAGATACAAAGCACGACGTGAATCCGCCATAAAAAAACTCGAACAAACCAATCAAAATCTTCAGCGAATCAAAGACGTTGTGTCTGAAGTAAAAAAACAAAGTCAATCACTTAAGAAACAGGCTGTAAAAGCTGAATGGTTTCGGGAATTAAGGAATCGCATCAGAGACTTGGAAATCGATTTAGAAGCCTTCAAATGCCAGGGTTTGTTAGTGAAATTAAATCGGCTCAAGTCCGATCAAACAGGATTTCTGGATGACCTGGCTGCGAAGGAATCGAATCTCGGAAAATTTAATGCTCGGCTAGAAACCATTCGTGTTGAATCGTCCGACGTTCAAAGCGCGCATAATGATCTTTCCGAAAAACTGCGCTCGACTGAAGTCGATTTGAACTCGATCGAATCAAATTTGAGAAATTGTCTTACTCGGGAAACTGAACTGATTGAGCGGCGCCGTCGAATCGAGTCTGAGTTGGATTCTCTAAGCGAAAAGAAATCAATCGCTAACAAGAGCCTTGAGAAGGTTCACTTGACGCTTTCTGAGCTTAATGCCGATCAATCGCAATTGACCGAAAATCTAACGGCTTCTCAAAGCTTGATCGAAAGATTGGAAAAGGAATGCAAGGAAGAAAGCAAGAGCCTGGATCATTTTAAGGATCAGCTTTTTGAAGCTCTGCAAAGTCTAGCTCAATCAAAGAATCGGGCAGATCAAATCGTGAGACTTAAAACAGAACTTCAAACGCGTTTGCATAAAGATGATGAAGATTTGAACTATCAGACCAAATCATTAGAAGAATCCCTGAAACAGATCGAACTCATGCAAGCTCGGAATTTGGACATTGAGAAATCTCTGAACTCTATTGAATCCGAGATTATCGCCGACCGGGAAAAACGTTCAGGACTGATTCCTGATGTGAAGTCACTGAGGGAAAATTTAAGAAAACTCGACAAGGATTTCCTTTCAATAAAAGCTCGAATTGAATGGCTAAATGAACAGAACCGAAACTACACGTCCTACGGCTCAGGGACACAGTCCGTAATGAAGACTTTTTCTTCACGCCAAGAAGGAAGCGCGCTGAGGCCCTTGGCCGAAATACTACAAACCTCTCCGAAGTACCATCAAGCCCTGGCTTCTGTTCTTGAGAGTCGATTAGGAGGAATAATCGTTAGTAATTTTGATAAAGCGTTGGAACTCGCGGAAAAAATAAAGGAGCTACAAATCTCCCGTGTTGTTTTAATGCCTATGGATTCATTTCGATACGGCGATTCTAATCCATCATCAAACAATGATGAGCATACAGTTAAGTTGTCCGAATGTGTGGCTTTGCCGGAAGAATTTCGAGGTTTGATAAACCACTTATTAGATGATTTTTATGTTGTTGAGGATTTGTTTCAAGCCGTGGAACTGACGCGAAATTCTAATGTAACGTCCAACTTTGTGACGCTGGCCGGAGAGATTATTCTTCCCCGGCGTCAGATCTCAGTAGGATCTTTGGAAACGCCGGAAAAAGATATCCTCGTCATGAAGTCTGAATATGAGTCCCTTCTTGTCCAAGCATCAAACCTTGAACGAGAGATTCAAGATCTAAGTTCCATTCTAGAAACAAAAGAAAGTTTCCTTCAGGAACTGTCTGCCGGAATCGAAAAACTGGGGCAGCGTCGATCGGATTTCAAGATTCAACAAATCGGATTACTGAAAGATATAGAAAGATTGGATTCCGAAATTTCCAGGCGCCGAAGCAGAATTCGCACAATCGAATTGGACCAAAAGAGAACATTAGAAGACATCGATCAGCTTGAAAAAGAAGACAACGACCTTGAAATTCATCTGAGGTCCTTGAATGACGAAAAAAACTCGCTCACAAAGGAAAAGGAAGCCTTTGAGGAACATGTGAACCAGGCGAGAACATTACTCGATACGGAGAGAAAACAACTAAACGAAATAAGGATTCAACTTGTACAAACAGAAGAGCGCAAGAAATCTTCAGAAAAAGATCTAAATGCGACACTGAAATTTATAAAAAATTACGAACATCAAACTTCCAACCTGAAACAAGAGTCTGATTATTTGAGTCAGCAGGTCCAACTGCTGTCTGAAGAGAAGGCTAAGACCTTAAATCGCAAAAAAGAATTGTCCCGCCTTCTTCAAGACTTTCGTGTTGAACAGGCTAAATTGCAGGAATCGTTTAATGCTTTAAAGGTTATTGAGTCAGATTTATCCGAGCAAGTGCAGGCGCTTACCCAATCAGTTAGACACCTTAGAGACCGGATCCATCAAAATGAGGTCGAACTCGCGCGTTTAGAGGAGATACTCCGTAGCGCAGTCGAAAAAACCCAGGAGAAACATCAGATAGACCCACGTCACGTTAAGTGTCCCACAATTCAGCCGGACGAAGCCGCATTAGTTGAAATAAGGTCAAAGATTGAATCAATGGGCGCGGTTAATCTGGCTGCAATTAGTGAAAGTGAACAAGTGGAAGAGAGACTGAGCTTTCTATTAGAACAGGAAAACGATCTGAAAGCCGCAGTCCGATCACTGTTCTCAACAATAGAGAAAATCGACAGGACTACCACGCAACGATTTCAAACTACTTTTCAGGAAGTCAACGCCAAATTCCGAGAGATATTCTCTTCTCTTTTTAATGGTGGAGAAGCGTGGTTGGAACTTATTGGATCAGAAGATTCGCCCGATCACGGGGTAAATATCATGGTGAAACCCCCCGGAAAAAGGCTACAAAACGTCGAATTACTGTCAGGCGGAGAAAAAGCCCTAACTGCCATAGCTTTTATTTTTGCAATATTCTTGTACAAACCATCGTCTTTTTGTCTTCTCGATGAAGTGGACGCTCCTCTCGACGACTCGAACGTTGATCGTTTTAATCAAATGCTGAGGGACCTCTCAAGAAACACGCAATTTGTTATCATAACTCATAACAAAAGAAGTATGGAGGGGGCCGATTGTTTGTTTGGGGTAACTTCCGAAGAGACGGGCGCTTCTGCCTTAGTTTCCGTCAAGTTTTCGGAATAATCTCTTTTTTCACAACCGTTGCTCCTCGCCCGGACATCTCTTGTCGACAGATCTTGCCTGAAATAATATTGACAAAAAAAATTAAAATATATATGTTAAGCACAATAGTTAATGTAATGTATTAATAGAGATCCGTCCTCGGTCTTATAAAATGAAAAAAATCGTCCTCGTAATTAATGTCATGGTCCTATGCGCTCTCATGATAGGAAACGGACTTGCCTGGGAAGTGCCAAACTACTTGAGGGCCAGCGCTGGAACCAGGATGTGGTTTTCTTATATTGAAGGTGATTTGATTCAGCGGGACAGAACCAAGGTTGGTCTTGGCGAAAACATGGGGCTCAGGAAAGAAAAGTTAGTCTGGGAATTTTTCGCTTCATCGCGTTTTGATAATATTCATGTTTTACGCTTGAGAGCCGAGCCTCAAACTACTTATGACCAGTCGTCAAATGACTCTTTCCAACAGATCAAGGACTGGAGACTGGGATACGACCTGGATTTTTTCATGACCCCACAAGTTTTGTTCGGGGCCAACGTAGATTTGGTAATCGCAGGATATGACTCCAAAGTAAGTAACGTTGTGGTCGGAGGATCAACCTACAATTACAGGCTGGAAGCAAACAAGGTGTTTCCTACACTAGGGCTCCATGGAACCTTTTATCCAATTGTTGAAGGTGTAGCATTACGACCTAATATTGGAGCTAGGGTGAACTGGTGGAATTACAGTGACTTTGAAACGTGGGACTGGGAAGCTCTCACCGGCGTGGATATACCTTTGAATATTTATTGGGTCTGGAATGTCAGTGGTGGCTATCGTTATGAGCATATAAAATTCAAACGTGATATTGACACGGTTGATATCAACCGTGGGGGATTTTTTCTGGAAACCTCTTTGCTATTCTAGCCACGCCTCACTGTAATGTTGATGTTTCTCCTAGTTCTTTTTCAAGTCTTTCAATTAAACTTGTCATGATTTCAGAGGCGCTTCCAATTACAAGGACATCGGTAACCTGTTTGTGAAGCGCTGATGGGTCGCGATTAATTTCAATTACAGTGGCGGGGGGTGTCTTCATTTTAGCGGCTATAGGGATTTGAGCCGCGGGAAATACCTGTAACGAGGTCCCAATTACTAAGAGAGCGTCACATTTTTGTGATTGAATCTGCGAAGTCATAAGTGCCCTGGAGGGAATGGCTTCGCCGAAAAAAATGGCGTCGGGTTTGAGAATTCCCCCGCACATTAGGCATCTAGGGGTCTCCTCCTGGCCGGAAGCAATTCGATCTTCGACATTTTGAATTGGTTCGAGTGCTTTACATTTCATGCATACCGCTCGTAACAAATTTCCGTGAAACTCAACCACTTCAACAGACCCGGCTCTTTGGTGCAGATTATCCACATTCTGTGTGATTACGCATTTAAGCACACCGAGGCTCTCCATCTTCGCGAGCGCAAAGTGAGCCGGGTTTGGTTCAGCGGACGCCAAATCAAATTCGCCCGATGTTTTTAAATTAAGACTCAATCGCCAAAAACGCCCAGGGTTTTGCAGGAAGCGGTCGATAGAAAACTCTCCTGGATCAACCTTTGACCATAGGCCTCCCGGACTACGAAAATCGGGAATGCCGGATTCAGTGCTAATGCCGGCTCCTGTCAAAGCTACAACGTTCTTGGCTTGTAGCAATATATCAACGACTTTTTCTATCTGTTCGTCCATATTATCTGTTCCTCGATTTAACAAAATATGGTTATGCAGCTATAACATGCTCAGGGTCTTTTCGGAACGTGATTTCCAGGTTTCTTGTTCCATTCTCAAATTTTTCTTTACAAGCTATCATAGTAAGTGATAGTAAATAAGAATAACTTCGCATCAGTCGGATATTAATAATAAATAGTGAGTCCATTTTCATACCGGGGGAACGCCCATGACATTTTACAATTACTGTCTCTTGCGTATAATAAAACCGCTTACGTAAAGCATTTGCGCTTCTGAATAAGGGTGGGGGATTCAAACCAACTAGCCAGACGCAAGTCTTTTCGAATTTGAAGGCGAACCGGTGCTAGTGGGTATCAGGTATGACCTTGGGAAGTACGGCCCTCTTTTAGGGAGGTGTTTAGAATCGTTTAAAAAGGGCAGCCGGCCTGCCAGTGCTGATCCGCACGAAAAGATAGAACTACGTTTTGGATCCAGGCCGACTACCTGTTGGCCCCCCTTGAAAGCTAAAGGTTTCTGAGCCAAGATATGTGAAGAGACCGCAATCACGTTGGAAAAACAAATCTCAAGATCGTCATTCCTGACTCCAGGTTTTCAGGGAAAACCCATTTCTGAATGGGCTTGGAATTCACTATTGCGGAAGGTCTCCGTGAAATATCCTCGGTGGTCACAAAACCGAGAGAACTTAATTACCTTGATCTCTAGTAAGGGTAAAGATCTGACTTCTAGGATTTTCACGGATTATCCCCTCCTTCAAAAAACACAAATTGAGCCGAATCCGACAGTCTGTTTACGGCTATCGGAAAACGCTTATCTTTACCCGACTAAGCCCCCCGAGATCATAATGTGTTCTCGGTTTCAAGGGTAGATATAATAAAGCTAATATGATTGCAAGCTTTTTCTAACTAGTTTAATTAAAGTACAAAATACTGGGCTTAACATAAAAAAGTAGATCAAATATTCAAGGAAAACAGTAACATTCAGAATATCTTGATGAGTATCTGTGATAAGCTCTTATGAGCGCTATCTGAAAATATTAGGGTCTGATCCAAACAAACGGAAGAAAAATATGAAAAAAACTGTAATCAGTGTGGTGGGCGCGCGGCCGAATTTTATGAAAGTCGGGCCGATCGAACGACAATTAAAAAACTACGAAGACATAAATCATATGATTGTTCATACCGGCCAGCATTATGACGATCTTATGAGCGGCGTATTCTTTCATGATCTAGGATTGTCCTCGCCGGAGCGTCATCTGGGAGTCGGATCCGGTCGGCACGGTGAAATGACCGGAAAAATAATGATCGAATTTGAAAAGGTTTGTCTTGATATAAAGCCGGACCTAGTCGTAGTTGTCGGAGATGTAAACTCAACCATCGCGGCCGCTCTTGTCTCAAGGAAACTATTCATCCCTGTTGCTCATGTTGAAGCGGGCCTTAGGTCCTTTGATGAAACCATGCCTGAAGAGTGGAATCGTCGCCTTACCGATTGTCTATCCAACCTGCTGTTTGTATCCGAACCATCCGGTGTGCAGAACCTGGAACGAGAAGGTGTGGACATGAGCCGAGTATTTCTGGTCGGTGACATTATGCTCGAGACGTTGCAAATGTTTCTACCCGGTGTGCAGGAACGGAAACGATGGACCACACTTGGACTGGAGAAGGGCTCTTATGCATTGGTTACGATTCATCGTCCTTCAAACGTTGACGAACCGGTCGCGCTTGAAAAAGTCATAGAGATTCTTGAGTCACTACCGATGGCTGTGATTTTTCCGATACACCCGCGTACCAGGAAACGGTTGGACGAGTTTGATTTAAGCGACCGCATAAATTCGATAAAGAACCTCAGGTTGGTTGAACCTCAATCATACATCGATTTCTTGTCACTCCTTGAAGGTTGTTCGATAATCTTGTCGGATTCAGGGTCTGTTCAAGCGGAAGCGAGCTTTTTCAACGTACCGTGTTTGGTATGTCGGGAAAACACTGAGAGACCAATTTATATTGAACAGGGATCATGTCGTTTAGTAGGGCGGGATCTCAATCTGATCAAAGATTTGGTCGCGAAAGCGCTCTCAGGTAACTTCCCAAAGTCGACAGAATACGTGAAGAGTTT
>JAPLJJ010000016.1 GCA_026388665.1 Deltaproteobacteria bacterium | reverse complement strand
GTAGCGTCCTGATCAAAGGTATCTGCTAGACTCTCCGCAAGTTCGCTAGTGAGTGGTAGTCGCTCGAGCTTGAACGAACCCATGCTGGTCGCTTCAATGGCTTCCATCAAGGCTGTATTGAATTGTTGGTCCTGCCTTGCAAATCGTGTGGCGGGTTCGGATGTTATTGCCCTGGCGTCGAGTGCATGAAAGACGGGGTCCGCTATTACAAGAAGACCTTTGCCTGAGGGTTGCTTCTTGGCAAGAGTCCTGGCCAGAGTGAGCGCAGTGAGTGATTGATAGTATGAAATCTCGTTACGGTCCCCAAAGAATGTAACGTCTGAAGTTTTCACAAAGCGGCCGTCATCGACTATTCGGCCCTGGCCGTTAAGGGGAAGCATCTCAAATGGTAGCGTCCCAAGGCAATCATCAGGGACAATTATGACCGGTGTTCCGTTCGGCAGGCCCGCAAGCATGTCTGTGACCAGAATATCAGCAAGCTTCTTGCCGGTCTGGAAATCGAACGATCTTAGTTTATCCGCAATAGTATCCTTCCCGGGCACAACCTCCATTGGCTGACGAAACTGTCTGACCATGCCATCCAGTTCTCCCCGAGAGATTGGTTTTATTAAGCTTTTGACAAGTTTCGTGCCTTGAACCAGATAGATAAGGACCCCAGTGTCCGTAACCTCGTAGGTCAATACCCATTCTTTGTCATTTAGTGCAATAGACTCAAGTGGTATGGGCTGGGGGTATTTTGTCGAGGCAAAAAGAGGATACTGGCTCCGCAACGTTGCTATGTGCTCATTGAGCGACATTCGGGTATTCTCGATGTCCCTTTTCAACGAAGAGACCGTTTCAGTCGCATGGTTAAGTTGAGCCTGTTCGAGTCCTCTGAGCAAACCTGCAAGCAGATTGTTGAGTTGAGCGTCTCTTTCCAGAATTTCCTTTGGTGTATCAGCATTTGAGTCCGGCGCTCTTCTGGCCAAGGCTTCCGAGAAATTACGCGATTTTGTGTATTCTGATACTTGAAGAGATTCTTCATTTTTCCCTAATCTCATGAGAACTCTTGCAAGGGCTTCATAAGGCAAAATATGCTTTACACCAAGCGCTTCTTCTCCCTCAAGGAACTTCAGCCTTGCTTGCTCATCCAGGCTTTCCCTGATCTGCTCCGCGTAGTCCACAGCTTCCTTAAAGGCTTTTCGGGCTTTTTCCCAATCTCCCAGCTTTTCGTATGCGAGGCCCTGTCCAACAGACGCCAGAAACGCATACTTCCGAATACCCATTTTTTCTGACATGGAATGTAACTGGTCAAATTCCGCAAGCGCTGCCTTGGGGTCGCTTTCCAGGCGATATCTTGCGCTGGTATAGGTCAGCAAGGCCTGATCCAGTTCTTGGCCCCGCTGGATGAGCGCCTTGGCCATTTCTAAGCATTCCCCGGGCGTATTGGGATGCTCCTCCTGTGAAGGGGAGGGCGGTGGCGCCTGTTGAATGTCCTTGCCGCAGTAACGGTTTTTCTCCATAAGGAAAATTGCCATCTTGCAGAGGGTTTCAACCTGAGGGGCGCCAATGGATTGCTTCGTCTTCAGGGCTTTGCGGTAGAAATTTTCAGCCTCGGAGCAATCCCCTTCTCTGGCTAGTATATTTGCGATGTCGGAAAAAGTGTTGGCTTTGAAGTAAAGGTCGCCGATATCCTGTTGAACCTCGGCCGCCTTGACATACTGTTGAGTGGCTCTGTCAAACCATCCTTCATATTCGTAAAGGTTCCCCAGTCTAAGGGTAGCGGTCGCTTCCAGACGGCGATCCCCGATTTCCTGGGCTATACTGATTGCTTCCTCAGAAGAAGCGGAAGACTCTTTGAATTTTCCCATGTCCTTGAGAAGAAAAGCTCTATTGTGTAGCGTCCAAGCGCGGCATGAACTGGATCCCACGGCTGTGCAACCTTCTTCCGCCAGCTCAAAGTCGGCCATGGCCTGTGTATAGTCCCCGCGAGAAAGACGAACCAGACCGAGGTTATTGAGCGTCTCGGAGGCGAAATGCCTGATCCCCAACTGATTTCTTTTTTCCAGAGATAGTTGAAAGGCCGCTTTTGCCCCCTCATAGTCACCGATTCGCAGTTTCACGCACCCAAGATTGTTGAGGCAAAGCGCTTCTCCTGCCTGATCGCCGAGTGACAGCGAGAGGTTAAGAGCCTCCTCGTGTCTTTTCAAGGCCTCGGTATACTGAGAAGCGGACTCGTGAACATGCCCGATGTTGTTAAGGACAGTCACCATTGCGGCTGGATTTCCTATGTCCTGATAATAATCGAGGGCTTGCTGAAAACATTCCAACGCTTGTTTGTGTTCCTGCCTTTTGCTGTGCAGGAGCCCGAAGTTACTTTTCAACACAGCTTGCATTGCAGGTGCTTCAGATCCCTGGATTAGTTGTTCAGCTTTCTTTAGAGAATCGAGGGCCTGGTCGTATCTGCACAAATAGGTGAGAGCGACGGCGCGATTATTGTAAACAGGAAATAATTCCTTGTTGTTTTTTTCAGCCAAGAAATCTGCCTCGGCCTGATCGAAATACTTGATGGCTGTTTTGTAATCCCCTCTGCCGACGCAGAGCTTACCTTTGTTGAGGATGACCATGGCCTTTTCGTTTTTCTTGTTGAGCGCATCGAAACGTTTCTCAGCGTCATCAAGAAAGCCCTCTGCAAGGTTAAATCGCGCGGATTCGACGTAACATCGACCCAAATAGAACCGGGCTATTGCCTCGCAGTAGGCATTGGCGCCACAGGAATCCAGCATGAGCTTGAATTTTTCCTCGGCTGCCGAATACTTGCCTTGCGTTAGGAGGTTCTCTCCCTGTTTATTAAGAGCTATTGCTTTTTTAATGTCGGAAGAGCTGGTTTCTGTGGGAAAACCGATGTGGAGAATTATTATTGCTAGAGTTAGAGCCAACAAATAAACACGCGGCGACATGGCAATCCCCCGAAACAGCGTGATCACGTGGATCAACTTGTTAGAGCGCAGTAATTGTCACAAAGTTCTTGAGTATCCCTTCGGGAATAAGTTACCATAATTTACTAAACGTTAATAGGTATTTTGAAATAATCAAATGAATCGTAAATTCAGTAACAAGAAAGCCAGAAACAAGTTTCTAGTTACTACAATTTCCATTGCCTGGGCCGTGGTCGGTGTAGCCTTCGTTTACTTTTTCCCTTCTATCGGTGAACCACTGGATCTCAAATTCTACGATTTCAAGTTGGCGCTTTCCGGCTTTAAGGATGCCTCAGAGGATATCGTTCACGTTGACGTGGATGATCAGGCCTCGCAGCGTTTTGGGATCTGGCCCTGGGATCGATCCATGAGCGGGTGGATACTAAAACGACTCACGGAACTGGGGGCGCGTGCAGTGGCGTTCGATGTTCTGTTCACCTCGCCGGGCAAAAGCGTGGAGGGTAATAACGCCTTTTTCGAGGCTATCAAGGATTCCAGGAATTATGTCGCAGCCACGGCTTTTAGAGTTACGGACCAAAAAGACGCGCCGCTTGAGGTTTCTACTGATAAAGACAGGGCCGACGCGCTTTATGACAGGGCCTGGCAACTGAATGTCCCGTTAAATTATGATCTGTTTCGAGCGAAATCCTTAGAAACCTCGTTTGTTCCGCTCGCTCCAATTCTCCTGTCAGCCCGGCAAGAGGGACACATCAAGGACATACCTGATCGGGATGGGGTCCATCGGAGAGTCCCAATGTTTATCCGATTGGAGGATAGGCTCATACCGTCTTTGAGTTTGGCTACTTTGGCTGTTTTTCTAGGGTTTAACGCCGACAGCGTAAAGTTGAATCAGTCACTGGAAATAGAAATACCGGGAGAAGGCAAGACAATTCGGATTCCTGTTGATTCCAGAGGGATGATGCTAGTTAATTGGGGCGCTGCATGGAAAGCGTTTCCCCACTATTCGGTAGTGGATCTGCTCGATGATGAGCCCAACGAAGCCAAGACGCCTCGATATAAGGACAAGATTGTTATAGTGGGGGTTACCGCCACGGGCACTACGGATTTTGGGATTACCCCTCTGGATTCCAGGGCTCCTCTTAGCCGAATCCACTCCAATGCCATTAATACGATTCTGACTCGGAAATTCATTACGAAGGTCCCATCCTTCCCATATCCGGCAGTCATTGCGTTTCTGATCACAGTAATCTTTGTAATACTCGCTGCGCGGATGCGGCTCAGAATCGCGATGCTGACTGCCGCTCTCACATTATTGGCCTGTACTGTCTTGTCGGTGCTCGGCTTTATGTTTTTGTCCTATGAGGTCCCTTCATCCGAGTTCTTGATCATTTTCGGTCCAGCGGTAACAATATGCCTGGTCGGTAGGATAGTCTCGGTCGAACTGGACGCATACAAGGCTTCCAAGGCGTTGGAGCGTTATCTGTCGCCTGATTTGGTCAAGGACATAATCGGAAGCGGCGCTGAAGTGGACCTGACCACAAAAAAACGCGACCTTACTATCATGTTCGTCGACATCCAGGGATTCAGCACCATGTCCGAAGAGGTGGATGTGGAACATGTAAACAGGTTCCTGAACGATTTCTTCGAGATTATGACCGGCGCTGTTTTCGAACAAAAGGGAACTGTAGACAAGTTTCTGGGTGATGGGATGCTGGCCTTCTTTGGTGATCCGGTACCTCTTGAGAATCACGCTCTGGCTGGACTGGAAGCGGCATTGAGGATGCAGGAGCGTATGAAAGGCCTGAACGCGCAATGGTCACACTGCGGGGTTCCGCAGCTCGAGAAGGGAATGACGATACGGATCGGGCTGAACTCAGGCTCGGTCATCGTTGGCAACATAGGGTCGCAGAGGCGGCTGGAATACACTGTTCTGGGATCTGTGGTGAACATAGCCAGCAGATTGCAATCTCTAGCTCCTCCTGGTGGGATCATCATGACGGAGGCTACCTGGAGCAAGGTCAAGAATGAGATAGAGTGCCAGGGGCCGGAGGTTGTAAGGGTAAAGGGGATAGATCGGGGAATCCCTATTTACAAGATATTCGCCGAAAATGTTGAACGGATTTGTAGTTCCGGGGCAATAAACATATCCAAATAAAAAGGCGCCAAAGAGATGGCGCCTTTTCCGGAACAAGCCCTATTCGACAATCAGTCCTTGCCTAATGCTTTGATTTTGCTTTTTACTCCCTGCACTCCTGCTACGCTTTCCGGTTGGGTGCTCTCGATTCCCTTAGGCAACCCCATTATACTGTCGCCATGGCCCGGCTGCGCCAGAGTCTTGGGTGTAATCAACTTGCGGTTGAAGGTTTCATCCTTCGAAAGAGCGGCTATTTTGTTAGCCAGTGTTTGCATTTCTTTGGCAGCGTCATGTGGGATGACGATAAATTCCTGGTCCTGCTCCGCCTTTAGCGGATCCAATATTAGTTGTTTTGAAGAGACGTAAACCACTATCTTGCCCTTATCTTCTGTTGGGCTGAATCCTAGCTTCAGGCCGCAGTCAGGGCTTACAATTGTGTACTCCTTGCCTGGGGCCACAAGGTTGTCCGATACCTTCTTGTTAGGGAAAACAACAACAGCGTCACCCTCAGGAGAAATGTAGATTGCGGTAATATAGGCGCGTGCGGATGGAGTGAGCAGAACCGATACCGGGTCGTCTTTTCCTGGAGCGCCGCCTCCAGGTTTCTGAGCGCTTATCTTGATATCGATGGCCTTGGATCCTGCCTCACCTATGCCAGCGAGCTTGTGACCCGCGCCGGTCGCTTCATCAGACGCCCATGATAAAGAAGTGGGATTGAGGAACAACACGCTTACAGCCATGAGCGAACATAGCGCCAGCGGTGTAAACAAATGCTTGGACATCGTGACCCCCTCTTTGAGTTGCTTGGTCAAGGAGCGTACAAATTCCTTGGTTACCATATTACTTCTGGTAAGTTTATGTTTCAAGTAATTTCTTTGTCGTCAAACGTTGATTGACTTTAAATTCGGTTCTTATATTATGGGGTCATAAATCTTAGAAATAATCGACCATACAAAGTCATACCGATCAGGGGAGGGATAATCGGCTTCCCGGCATTGATCGACCTTTTCCTCTTCAATATAGCCGCTGACTGTTTCAAGGAGCGGGATTACAGGTGTTTCCGGTAATCCGAAACACGGCAGGAGGCGCCGATGACCGACAGAAAACAGCGTTTGGCAAAACGCAAGATGTCCACAGAAGAGATGGAATTTCTCCTGGGGACTGAGCTGCTGGACGCGTGTCCGGACGATGCCAAGAGCCTATTACTAGCTTCAATGGCCGCCAAAGAAGTGCAAGCCGGAGAAAGATTTATACGGCAAGGGGATTCTGCCAGAAACTTCTATCTGATTCAGAATGGTTCGTGCCTTGTCAGCGTTGAAAAAGACGGCGCTATATTTCCTGTGTCCCGTTTGAAATCCGGTGATCTGGTCGGGGAAATGGCCATCCTCACAGGGGAAAGCAGGAACGCTCATGTGGATGCGGAAACCGATATGCTTTTGTGGCGTATCAACAGGCATGAGTTCGAACAATTGTGTCTGGAACACTCATCGCTTCGTGACTTTCTCACGGATATTGTTACAGCCAGGTTCGCAAAATCTAAATTCACCCCAGAGCGAACCATTGGCAAATACGTGATCAAAGAAATCCTTGGACAGGGCGGATGGAGCATCGTTTATAGGGGAGTTCATGCCTCCCTTAATATGCCGGTAGCAGTAAAGATGCTCAAGCACAACATGGCGATGGACCCTGATTTCATGGAGAAGTTTAGGAGAGAGGCCGGGGTCATTGCAAGATTGAACCACGACAACATCGTGCGTGTTTACGATGTGGAGCTTCTCTATAAGACGGCCTTTATCGTCATGGAATATCTCGAAGGCGTCCCGCTGGATTACCTTGTGGAGAACATGCCGACGCTTCCGTTGTCGAGGGCGCTGGATATCTTGATTCAAGTCGCTAATGGACTCAAGTATGCGCATGGCAAAGGTATCGTTCACCAGGATATAAAACCGGCCAACATCTTCATACAGGAAGATGATAGGGCAAGAATTGTAGACTTCGGTCTGGCCCTTCCCATCGGATCCATAGATGACACCGGGTTTGGCGGGACCCCATTCTACATGGCGCCTGAACAGATTGAGTGCGAGGAAATCGATGAAAGGACGGACATTTATTCGTTCGGCATAATGGCTTACGAAATTGCCACAGGTTCGCGGCCGTTTCCTCAAAAGGACGTGAGCGCTGTATTTAGGGCCCATAGAGAGACACCGGTCCCTGATCCCAGGTCCCGCAAACCTGACCTTCCCGAGAAATTCCATGATTTTGTCCAAAAGTGTACACAAAAGGAACCGGCGGACAGGTACCAGAACTTTGAACAGGCGCTTCAAGACCTGTTGGGGCTTGCGGCTGGGACCGGAATCAAAGAACGTTCTTTGGACCAGCCGACCCGGATGGTCATGAACATTTTGATGACCTATCCTAGCGAAAAACAATTAGAATTGGCGAAACTAGTCGGTGGTTTTGCCGAGGAATTGAAAGCGCTCGGGGCCAAAGTCCATATAGGGGACTTTCAGGATATCTAACTCTTTCAACGAGGTCTGAAATGGATACAGGAGAAAATTTGTTCGGTACCGTTTACGCCAAGGGGCAGGAAGTCTTCCGAGAGGGAGATCACGGGGACACGATGTATGTGATCCAGTCCGGGGCCGTGGAGCTTTCGAGGACCGAAAACGGTAACGAGGTAGTGCTCGCAATACTGGAACGTGGGGACTTTTTCGGAGAAATGGCCCTTATTGATAGCGGGACAAGGTCCGCGTCGGCCAAAGTCATACAGGCATCTCGACTCCTGCCGATAAACCGGGCCTCCCTGCTATCCCGAACCCGCCAAGACCCTTCTATCATGCTCAAACTAATGGCTGCTTTGTGCTTACGCATAGAAAAGACAAACCATTTACTAGGTTCAATAATCGAGGCGGACGAGGGCTTGCGGAGCATTTTAGCCGTGCCTTCAAGTCCTTTAGCGTCTTTGCCCGACAACCAGACGTTCGAGTCTGAATGCGCCCCAGGATTTGTCCAATCAAAGCCGTCTCCCCGGGACTATCAAGCCAAAGAGAGCGACGTTATTATTGACAGGCATCCTCTGTCTGATGAATCCACTTCCTGCATCAAAGTTGAAGCCGGAAAAACGATCTTTCGACAGGGGGATCAAGGAGACGGCATGTACCTGGTGCTCGAAGGCGAAGTAGAGATTTGCC
>JAPLJJ010000247.1 GCA_026388665.1 Deltaproteobacteria bacterium | reverse complement strand
CTTTCGCCATCTCACGAATCATCTTCTGTTCATCAGTTAGATCGAAGTTCACTCAGCTTTCTCCTCGACTTGACCAAAGTGATTCCGAACGATATTTCGAGAACGTGTTCCGTCAGTAGGACAGGTCTGCTACAACGATTTTTTTGCAAAACTCTGTAACAACTGACGCGTAACATTGGTCATGTAAGCCCAGTAGAGGCTGTTTTAGGGGAATGAACCCATCAGCGTCTCATCTTCACTGGGTTTTAGGCAATTTTCTCCCTTTTCTTGGTGCATCTATCGTATTTGCAGACTATCCTGCTATGTTGAGTGATTATTAAGTCGCCAACTTTAGCAACTGGTCAGCAAAGATCGTAATCACATCGAACACCAGGTACATGTTTATTTTTGCAATCCATGTACCATGATGTTACCAGCGCCGAATTATTCCTTTATCCGACTATTAAACATCTCCGCCGCTGTTCTTTCTTTGTATCTGTTAGGGGACAGGGTTTGTTGCAGAGTTCCCATCAACCATGATATTGTTTTGTTAAGCTTCACTGGCGTCTCCAGTGAAAAGGTGTCTTTGTGCCAAAAAAATACACCGCGGGTCTACCCGTGAAGTTCAGCTATTGCCTACGCCAAAGCCCCAGAATATACTCTTGCTAGAGGCTCCATTAACTCAAAAACAAGAGCGACACCTTCAATACCCCCTTCACTCGTATCGTGGGGGAGCAATTTCGATCCGACGGAAACCTTTTTACCAATGAGGTCCATGCTCGCGTTCTGCGCGTCGATTCCTATCAAATTCACATTGCCGACAACCCACGGTCCGTCCTGAAGCTCAACCATGGCTACCACGTAAGGAACCTGGTAACCAGTGGGGGCAACTCTAATGACGGTGAACGTCCTGATGACTCCCCTTTTTGCAAAAGACGCAACATCTAGGCGTGAGCTTCCGCACCCTGGGCAAACGACTCCAGGAGGAAGTATGTTTTCACCGCAATCAAGGCATGTTAGTCCAAGGAGCTTGCCGTCGATTAATCCCTGCTTGAACTCATTAAAGGTCAGCGGGTATTTGCTCATTCTACTACCTCCTTAAGACGAGATTGCATACGGTGCTAAAATCGCCGCCCAGCGTATCAACTACACCTACTCTGGCGCCCTTCACTTGCCTTTCACCGCATTCACCTCTGAGTTGCTTAACAATTTCGTAAACTTGTGCTGCTCCTGTTGCTCCAATGGGGTGTCCTTTTGCTTTCAATCCTCCAGAGGGGTTGATAGGAATCCTTCCCTCCAGGGATGTGTCCCCCCTGTCAACGGCGGCAGCGCCTTCTCCGAATTCAAAAAACCCCAGGGCCTCGGACGCCACAATCTCGGCTATTGTGAAGCAATCATGGAGTTCACACACATCTACATCGGCGGGTCCGATGCCTGCTTCCTTGTAGGCATGCTTGATGGCAGCTTCTCGTGCCGTCATACGTGTAAGGTCTCTCTGACGGTATAAAGGTCCAGCCGTACACTGGCCGGTCCCAACTACGAACACGGGTTTTGCGACCCTATCCTTGTATTTTGCGGCATCTGCAATTACTACTGCAGCCGCTCCGTCCGAAAAGGGACAGCAATCGAATAGTTGAAGGGGATGCGCAATCATGGCACTTCCAAGTACTGTGTCTACGGTAATCTCCTTCCGGAAATGAGCCAAAGGATTCAGCGTGCCGTTGCGGTGATTCTTTACGGCTGTCGCGGCCATGCTCTGTTTCAGTCTGTCAAGTGGGATGCCGTACTTCGCAGCGTACTGGTGCGCTACCATACCAAAAACACCTGGGAAAGTTATGCCCGTGAACCTCTCGTATTCTGAGTGACTGCCCATCGCGAATGTTTTGGTTGCCAAGGACGTTCCCATGATAGCGGTCCGCTCTGTCCCCCCTGCAATTACTAAATCATAAATACCTGCGGCGACCATTAGGACCGCATGACGTATGGCTACCGTAGCCGACGCGCACGCGTTCTCAAATCGAGTTGCTGGGGCCTCAACACGCATACCGATTTCAGCGGCGAGAAATGGAGCGATGTTGATCTGACCCTCCTCGAAATCCCCAAGCACGTTTCCAACGAAGAGCGCCTCCATATTCTTTGCTTCAAGGTTGGACTCTGAAAGGGCGTCCATGGCCGCTTCCGCAAACATTTCCTTCATGGAAAGTTTCGATATGCCAAATTTGGTCATGCCCACTCCCAATATGATGACTTCTCTCATTACCGCCTCCGTGGAGATTAAGTAAAAAGTTTCGAGACTCAAATTCACATGACTTAACGACCATTTGCACAACCCATACCGTAAGGAACTAAGAGTGGGTTCGATCTGGTCGAAGGTTTATGCTGTGGCTCGACTCAACCAGGTTACTTTGCGCCCATGCGGATGGCGCCATCGATTCTGATAGTGGTTCCATTAATGGATGCGTTCTCAATAATGTGCTTGGCCAGCATCGCAAATTCCGTGGGCTTGCCGAATCGACGCGGGAATGGAACCGCTGCGGCAAGCGTCTCCCTAACCTTTTCCGGAAGACTCCTGGCCATGGGGGTGTCAAAGAGACCGGGGGCAATAGTAACGATTCGCAGACCATAGTCGGCGAATTCGCGTGCTACGGGTAATGTCAATCCCACCACCGCCGCCTTCGACGCAGCATAAGCCGCCTGGCCGATCTGGCCTTCAAACGCTGCCACAGAGGCCGTATTTATGATCACGCCCTTTTCGCCATCCTCGTTTCCGGGATTTTGAACCATCTTTTCAGCCGTTAGTCTGATCATGTTGACAGTTCCTATCAAGTTGATCTGAACGACCTTGTTGAATCCGTCCATAGGCATAGGCCCCTTCTTTCCGAGTACCTTGGCCGGAGTCCCCACTCCCGCACAATTGATGAGAACATGAATGGCCCCAAACGATTGCATGGCACCATCTATCGCCTCTTGAACCGACATCTCATCGGTGACGTCCGTTTTGTAGAAAATGACGTGTTCCCAAAATCCTGGC
The DNA here is from genome assembly GCA_026388665.1 of Deltaproteobacteria bacterium. Lineage (GTDB taxonomy): Bacteria > Desulfobacterota > Desulfomonilia > Desulfomonilales > Desulfomonilaceae > CAJBEZ01. Next base: position 7,742 of record JAPLJJ010000247.1, on the reverse strand, counting down.
GGAACGGTTTCAGCTTTCTTTTCGGCAAGATCAAGGATAGCAACCCTTGCCCCACTACTGACCAGTTCGCTCACACAGGCCTCACCAAGCCCGGAGGCCCCTCCTGTAACCACAGCCACACTTCCGGCTATCTTCATCCTTTTGCTCCTTCACCATTTTTCGGGTATCTAATCTCTATCTGTGTATGCTCTAGGAGCGGAGTGCCCAGCGCCGTTCGTAGTCCGCTGAATCTACTGCAGGCTGAGAAGCCTAATTCCTGTTTCAGTTCACGTGTTTCCGTAGTCTGCCTTGATCTTTTCGCGGTCCACGCTACCGTGACTGGTCTTAGGAATTTCACTTACAAACACCACGTGCCTGGGTTTCTTGAATCGGGCTATTCTCCCGGCCACGAACTCGATCAAATTGGCCTCGGACAGAGACGATCCTGAGTTTAGGGCGCACACAGCCTTTATCGCCTCACCCCACTGGGGATCTGGAACCCCTATGACTGCGACATCTTTCACCATGGGGTGTTGTCGGATGACATTTTCAACCTCTGAGGGATATACGTTTTCACCTCCGGTCTTTATCAATTCTTTCTCCAACGTCCGTCCTTCAAACCAGAGATACCCTTCCTCGTCGATCCGTCCCATGTCACCGGTGTGGTGCCACCCGTCGCGGAATGTGTAGTTGGTATCCTCTTGTAAATTCCAGTAACCTTTGAACACTTGGGGGCCGCGCACCACAATTTCCCCAGATTTTCCAGGTTCGAGGATTTTACCTGAATCATTAACTATTTCCACCTCCACCAACTGAAGCGGCCTCCCAGCGGATCCAGGCTTGTCAAAATAAGGTCCAATCGTGGTGATTCCCGATGTCTCTGATTGACCGTACACAGCCCAAAAAGTGCCTCCCGTAACATCTTGAAACCGTTTAACTGTGTCCGTATGATCAATTCCCAGCACATGCCTCAAACTGGATAAATCCCGACCGTCCTCCTCAGCCTTGTCCAGCAAAGACGACAGCATTGGAGGAAATTCGAAGAACATAGTGGCTTCGAAGCGTTCAGCAAACGTGACTGCCATGTCGACATCAAAACTGGGCATGATTATGCTACACCCTCCGTCCATCATCACAGAGACTATCATAAGGATTCCCGCTACATGGAAAAGCGGCAACATGGCCATGTTTACGTCATTTGGGCCAAGATTCCAAAGGCGTTGCAGATGGAGGGATGTCAGCAACAGGCCTTGATGGGTGATTACAGCGCCTCGAGGCCGCCCATGAACCGCAGCGGTATGGATTATGACACAACGGTCGTCCTGGCTGAAATTAACTGCATGAGTAACTTTAGCTTTTTCCATCAGGTCCCTAAAATCGCTAAAAACACCGCCTTGAGACCCAGTACTGAAGCAAGTGATTTGATGAGCCGCCCGGTTAATTATAGGGCTTGCCATGTCCTGAAATTCCGGATCGGCGAAAAGGACAGCCGGCGAGCCGTCTGATAAAACGTATTCAATTTCCTCTGGGCTCAGACGCCAGTTGAACGGCAATATTATAGCCCCGATTCGCGCAGCGGCTCCATAGAGGTACACATACTCCAAGCTGTTCTTGGCTATCACTCCAAGGCGCTCACCTCTGCTTACTCCTATGGAATGGAGACCGGCGGCCAGTCTATCAACCTTTTTGAGAAACTCGATGTAGCTGATTGTCTCTCGCCCTGATTTCAGGGCGGCCCTATCTTTGTACAGACGAGCATTGCGTTTGATAACGCTGTAGATCGACATGTCATGTATACCCATATTCACCAACCTTGAGCCTTCTGAGTGCTAAATCGTCAGTTCAGCATACGGGACCCTCGTGATAGGCTTTGCGAATCAGATCGTTGCAATGTTCCCACAGTATACCGCAAAGGTTTTTCATCTCTGAGTTCCAGAGGACAACTCTGAACCAAGACAGGACAGAGAATTGCCATAGTACGCCAGATACGGTTAGAGACTCTATTTTAGCCAAACTATGATCTAGTTTACCATGCCACTTCTTGATTAAATAGCTAGTGTTAAGCCTTTGGTCTGTCCACTTTCGTCTTAATTCCCAGTAAAACTCGGTTTCCGCTTTTCAAGAAAAGCTGCTATCCCCTCCCTATGATCATCGGTTGTGGTCAGAAACTCAAAACATCTCCCCTCGTAGGCTAAGGCTTGAGACAGATTCATTTGCAATCCATCCATCAGGCACGTTTTTGTCATCCTTACACCCCAGAGCGGCTTTTCAGCAATTTGACGAGCCAAGGCGATGGCCGCGTTCATGAGTTCCCCAATTGGCACAATTTTATTGATTAGTCTTATCTGAAGCGCTTCCTCGGCTTTGACACGACGGCCGGTGAACAGGAGTTCCTTGGCTACCGTTAGGCCGACTGTCCGAGGCAGCCTTTGTGTTCCACCAGCTCCAGGGATAATTCCTAGACTAATCTCCGGTTGCCCGAAAACCGCATTTTCCGCGGCAATGCGTAGATCGCAGGCTAAAGAAATTTCGGTACCACCCCCCAGCGCTATTCCTGAAACCGCCGCTATAACCGGTTGCGGTATTGTCTCAAATTTGTTGATAACTCGTTGAATTTTGACCAAGAAGGAATGCGCATCTAAGATCGAGGACCACTCTTTTAACATTCGGATATCTGCACCAGCGCAAAAAAAATCATTGTGACCAGACACTATAACGACTCTGATCTTCGCGTTGCGCTCAATTAGCTCCAAAACGTCCTCTAACTCATCGAGTAATTGTTCGTTCAGTGAATTTAGAACCTCTGGCCGGTTTAGAGTAATTATTGCGATTCCTTGGTCTTCAGAATAGATGATCGTGCTATACTGCATGAGCTATCTCCTGCTGGGCTTTCATTTATTGCTGTGAGAGGGCAGACCAAGAACTTTCGCCGGGTTCTCATGTGTTAATTTCCCAAAGGTATCAGCAGAGATCTCAATTTCTTTTAACTCTCGCATTAGCCTAGTCCTGGAAATCAACGGAAAATCACTGCCCAGAAGGGCCTTGCCGGCCAAAGGACCATTCATCATTCTTACAACATATTCAGGGATATACCGAGGAGCCCAGCCCGCAATGTTGAAATACACGTTGGCGTTCTTCTGAACAACAGCCAACGCTTCGTAAAACCAAGGGAATCCAAAATGCGCCGCGATAATTTTGAGTTCGGGAAAGTCTATGGCCAAGTCATCCAACGTATCCGGACGGCAGAACTTGAGCCGGGCTCCGTTGTGAAAATGGGTCCCCGTGTGAATCAGGACGGGGAGGCCGAACTCCTGTGCCTTTTCCAGAATCGGATACATGCGAGGATCGTTGGGCGTCATATTGATAAGATGGGGGATGAACTTCACACCTGACAACCCCAACACCTCCACACTTCTGGATAATTCGTCGACCGCCAAAATCCCTTTGTTGGGATCTACGCCCGCGAATCCGATGAATCTGTCCGGATAGCGGCGGACCGCATCCGCCACCAACTCATTGGGAACTCTGTAACGCCACACCGTTTCAGCATCCACAGCAACGAGGACGGCCTTGTCAACACCGGCCTGATCCATGTCCAGCAGTATGTCTTCCAGCTCGAAGGTTCGCACACCTTTGAACATCTTCTCGTAACCGCGAACCATCCTTTCTGGGAGAGTTGCCAGGGCTTCCTTTGTCCAAAGCTGAGAATGGGTATCTATGACCATGTTTCCTCCCGTGGCCCCAGAGTAGGAACCCTATTCTAATGAGACGGGTGATCGTGTAAGTAATTTAATTTCAAAGACATCTGCCTTCCAGTTTGTGACTCTGCGGCCACCTGTTGCGCAACGCCTTCGCTGTGGTTCTTCCAGATGTGGGAACGGCCGCAGGAAGGCAAAGCATCCTAACGGCATCAATATGCTACCTTGTCCAATCCTTTCAGCCCCAGCATTTGTCTGGCTTCGTCGGGAGTAGCAGGTTCAAGGCCTAGCTCTCTGGCGATTCTTACTATCTTCTCTACTTGTTGGGCATTACTCTTAGCCTTCACCCCTTTTTCCAGATAAAGATTGTCCTCGAGACCAACCCTTGCGTTTCCACCAATCACTAGAGAAAGTGTGCACATGTTGAACTGATGGCGCCCGGCGGCACAGACTGACCAGTTGAAGTCACCTATTAAGGCTCTGGCGGTGTTGTACATGAAGATTAGGTTGTCCGGACCGGCTGGTATCCCACCCAATATCCCCATAACAAATTGCATATAAATAGGTTTCTTGATGTGTCCTCTTTCTAGCATGAATGCGATATTGTTTAGCATGCCGACATCGTAAACTTCCAGTTCAGGCAGAGTCAGATTTTCTTGAAAGACCTGCCCAAACCTCGCCATGGTTTTGAAGGTGTTGGGCAAAATAAAATCTTCCGTCATCGCCAGGTAATCATGTTCCCATGCAAACTTAAATTCTTTAAGAGTGTCGAGGACACTAAACAGGGCAAAGTTCAAGGAACCGAAATTAAAGGAGGCCAGCTCGGGTTTCAACTGTGGTATGGCCGCAACCCTTTCTTCCACGGTCATTCCCACACCACCGCCCGTTGTAATGCACAGAATGATGTTACACTTACTCTTGATCTTGGTGACGATTTCCCGATACAGGTTGACATCTGCTGACGGCATGCCGGTTTCAGGATTCCGCGCATGAATGTGAGCGACAGCCGCACCAGCCTCGTATGCCCTGACCGTTTCGTCAACAATCTGGTCCGGAGTAACCGGGAGGTGCTGGGACATCGTCGGGGTGTGTATACTACCGGTGATGGCGGCGGTGATAATCCTCTTGTTCATTATCTCTGGCTCCTGTGTATAGTTTTTTCATGTCTTATAAAGGTACGAAACCAGTTTTAATTCTGAAAACCAAAACCCAGGTTTTCCCGCTTCCTAAAAAGGAACTGAACTAAGGCTTGTCAGTAGTGATCCCGAAAATAAATTGGAATTCATCTTTCGAAATCCGGATCGAGAGTGTCCGTCCTACTGGATAATCTATTGTCAATGACGACGGGAGTTTTCTGGTCAATCGTGCCTACGGGAACGAGATCGATCTCCGCTGTGAGCTGGGTAACCGCTCGCAGATTGTCAATCAATGTTTGTCTCATTGTAGGCCTTTCATCAAGACTATCTGTTTCAACTCGTATGGTGAGTCTATCCTGAAATCGAAGCCGATCAATAAGGATCTGATATTTTGCAAATCCATGATGCCTTCTAATGATTTTATTTATAATTTCTGGGATCATATAAACCCCCTTAACCCTCTCTACTTCTCCGGTCCGACCTACTATCCGCATTAGGCGTGGGGAGGTCCGCCCGCACCGACATGGATCCGTATTGAGACCCTCTGTCAGATCGCCGGTCCGATATCGAACCACCGGCATTGCCCGCCGGGATAGATCAGTAGTAACTATTTCTCCTTGGTGGCCCGCCGTCACGTTCTTCCCTGTCACAGGATCAATAATTTCAAGGATGGAGTCTGTAAAACAATGCATGCCCCCTCCGTGTGGACACTCCGCAGCGACAAAACCTGTTTCCGCTCCTCCGTACATCTCCCTAATTTCGGATCCGAACGCTTCTGCTAACATTGTCTTGTCATTATTCCCATAAACCTCAGTAGCCAATATGATCAACCGTAGCTTTAGATCCGTTGCAGGGTCGATACCCATTTTTCGCGCGGTATCCGCAAGGTGCATGGCAAACGACGGAAAGGCGAACATCACGGAAACTCCTAAACGTTTCATTATAACGATGTGAGTTCTGGTCATCCCTGACCCCCCTGGAACAACTGCGCAGCCAATACGGCGAAACGCCGAGTCCATCATTGTTCCCGCCAAATGCCATTGGTACGCCGCCGTGATGTCGACTATGTCGCCCCGCCTTGCTCCACATATATAGAGCCCGTTGGCCGTGGTATTTATGTAGCTGTCCATGTCGCCTGCGCTGAATGGCATCATCAATGGGCCAGGCGAACAATAAATCCTACTTACATCTTTCAGCCCCATGGTCAGGAAGTCTCCGAAAGGGGGGGTTACACGCTGATTCCTGATCATCTGCATATGGCTCAGAAATGGAACACGTTCACGATAGTCATCCAGATCTTTGATCTCCTCCGGCCTGAAACCAGCTTGGTTAAATGCCCGCTTATAAAAGAGAGAATTTTGATGAGCAAACCTCAGGTGCTTTTGCATTTTTTGAAGTCGTATCTCTTCCAATCTCTGCGGAGACATTAGCTCCAAATCTTCATCCCAATATGAAGGTACAATTCTCACTTCATTCCCCGTTCAAAACAATTTCATCGAAGAAGTTTTCGGGCGATTATAAGCCTTTGTATCTCGGATGTGCCGGCTCCAATGGGCATGGCCTTTGCGTCGCGATAGAATCTTTCAACTTGGAATTCTTTTGTATAGCCATACCCGCCGAGGATGTGCAGAGCCTTTGATGTCACTCTCTCAGACATATCGCCGCAAAATAGTTTCGCATAAGAAGCTTCAAGCCCAACATCTCCATGGTTCTGCACTTCGGCCATTTTCGCGCATCTTCGAACCAATACTCGCCCGATGTGGATATCCAACGCCATGTCAACGAGTTTTTCCTGGATCATCTGAAACTCGCCTATCGGTTTATTGAACTGCTCTCGTTCCTTCGCGTATTTTGAGGCGATGTCGTATGCGCCCTGAGCGATCCCCACCGCTTCCGAAGACCAGACAATCCTCTCGCGATGAAGACCCGACATCAACATATGCACCATGGAATTCTCTTCTCCCACCATATTTTGAGCTGGTACCCGGCAGTCATTAAAAACCAGTTCTCCAAAGGGAGACCCCTTGTGGCCCAGCTTGTCGATCTTTCTACCGACTGAAAAACCCTCAAATTCTTTTTCCACGATGAATGTGCTAATACCTCTTGATCCCTTTTCGGGCGCTGTCTTGGCGTAGGTAACGATTATGTCGGCCACTGGTCCGTTAGTAATAAAGATCTTGGTTCCGTTCAAGACGTAATGGTCGCCGTCTCTCACAGCCCTGGTCCGCATTGCGAGAGCATCTGAACCCGATCCTGGCTCAGTGATAGCCAAACATCCGATCTTGTCCCCTGAACAAAGAGATGGAAGGTATTTCTCTTTCTGGTAATGATTGGCGTGCCTATTCAGGTTGTCCGCCACAAGATTGGAATGAGCCGCATACGAAGAAGCCAAACCAGCGCTTGCGCGAGCAAGTTCCTCAACTACAATGGCTTGAGCAAGAAGTCCTGCTCCTGATCCGCCGTATTTCTCAGGCACGGTGATACCTAATAAGCCTAGTCTGCCGAGCCCGAACATCAGGTCGCGCGGGAAACGATCCTCATCGTCGATCTGTTCAGCTTGGGGGACCACCTCTTTGTGCACAAATCTTTTCAAAGTATCCTGTAGTAATTTCAGTTCTTCGCTGAGTTCAACTGACGCCTCTGTCGTCATTTCATACATATTCTAGGCCCCTTTGAATGATTTCATCGGCAATAACCAGTCGACGAATCTCAGATGTTCCAGCTCCAATTTCATACAGCTTGGCGTCCCTGTAGAATCGATTGATTGGGAATTCAAGCATATAACCATACCCGCCATGAATCTGGAGCGCTTGGTTTGCCACGCGAGTTGCTGTCTCCGCCGCAAACAACATAGCCGAAGCGGCAATCTTGTGTACTTCTGTTCCCTTTCCTCCGCGTTCGATCTTGTCGGCCAAGGTGGCTGCACGGT
>JAPLJJ010000063.1 GCA_026388665.1 Deltaproteobacteria bacterium | reverse complement strand
CGCGTATGCCATAGGTCTGGATATCGATTGTGGGTGCTTTTCATCGTCCACTCAATCTTCCGGGAGGATCGGGCTCATTCACATATTTCGTGACGGTGGGCTTGCTCTTATATCCCTTTGGGCGCTCATATATGATCACGGTGATCTTAGTCTTGCTCCAGGGGCATAAGGGTTGAATATTTTCTTGAGTTCAACTCAATAACCCCGGAGATGAAGGTCTGCGAACTGTAAGATGGGTTCGGGTATTCATAGACCCCCTTCATAGTTTTAGCGCCGAGCCTGCCTCATCTTGTAACTCCATGCAAGTTACTTAGTGCTCTATTTCGTAACTTCGGTCGCGTATTCTTGGTCCTCTTTAGAGGTTCAGGCTGCGATGCGAAGCGGATCAGCAGTTACAGCTTGTTCGGCGATCCGCATCAGAGTTTTCTTAAGGTCATCTTTGGTGTATTTCCATTTGAAGGGTTTGGCGATCTTTTCATAGAAGGCTTGAAACATGAGTATGGTTCTTTCTAGAGTTTGAAGGTCTGGGAAGTCGTTCGGCGTTAGGACCTTCCGTTGCAGGATAGAGAAGAATATCTCAATCTGGTTGAGCCAACTGGCGTGTATCGGAGTGTGAATCTGTATGGCATTCGGATACCACTTAGAAAGCCGCTCCACTGAAGATTCGCCGCGATGGGAGGAGCCATTATCAGTAATCCAGAAGACTCGATGTGCCGACCGATAAGGTTCTTGTTGCATGACCAAGTCCACCAATTTGTGGTGGGTTTCTATGCCGGTAGTTCTCTCGCAGATCCCGAAGAGCTTGGCTCTGTGAACGTCCCAAGCGGCAACATAGGCCAAGGCCCCCTTTCTTTCGTATTCGAACTCCACGCGTCTTGGGTGATGCGGGATGGGGCCGGTGCCGATGGCCTTTCTGTGGCGAGCTTGAATACTGGTCTTTTCGTCGGCACTGATCACGTAGTCATCTGGCCTCAACGAAACACCATTGAAGAATCCATAATACAGGTCCAGGACTCGAGCAGCCTTTTCTCCGAAAAGAGGGTCGCGAGGAGAAAGCCAGCTGTGATGCATCCACGGCTTTATGGCGTCACTGTGGAGCCAACGCCAAACCGTGGTAATGCTAATGGATACCACAATGCCTCTCACCACTGCCTCCCTGGTGATGTCGGCGTTACTGAGACGGGAAAAGGGAAGCCCCAGTGTGCTGGGGAGTTCACAGGCCAGAGCCTTAATCTCTACAATGCTCTGAGGGGGAAAATGAGCGCGGTCTGCCGCACCTCGGTTGGTCCTCCAGACCGTCCAGTCGTTCATAATAGAAACGCTTGCGCCATTTCGTGACGATCCGCAGCGGTAAGTCCACGAGTTCGGAGATTTGGACGTTGGCCATCCCAGCAGCCGCAAAAAGCACGATCTTGGCTCGCACCACCTTGGCATAGGATGCTGTGTATTTCCGAGAGTTCTCAACCAGAATTCGCTCCTCCATCGAAGAAAGTGTGATAATAAACGGGCTTGTGCGCGGCATATCCAGTCCCCCTTTCCGGAGGAACCAAATATCTCGTCACAGCAGTGATTTCAAGTAAAATATTCGACACCTTATTTAGGAAACCTAGTACTTAGTAATACGCAAATCGGTGTAAACCCAGCATCCCTAGGCAAGCGCTCCACCGTCCACGACAAGACATGCTCCGGTAGTAAAAGGAGCGGCGTCAGAGACCAGGTATAAGACCGCTCCTGCGATCTCCATCGGTTCACTGTGCCTGCGCATGGGGATCATGTTGATTGCGTATTGGTATATCTGGTCATTTGACATGATGACCTTGGAGAAATCCGTGTTGACCAGCCCCGGCAGTATCGCATTGACCCTGATTTTCATTGGAGCGAGTTCTTTGGCAAATGCCTGGGTCATGCAGATAACAGCCGCCTTGGTTATAGAATACATGCCCTGTAGAGGCGCAGGCCTGACACCGTTGATCGAAGACACGTTTACAATGGCGCCGCCTCCTGCGTGCATCATGAGCTTCGCCGCCGCCTGAATAAGAAAGAAAGGCCCCTTCAGGTTCACATCGAAAGTTTTGTTCCACAGGCTTTCGTTTGCGCCCAGCATGTCCCCAAAATAGGGATTGGTTGCAGCGTTGTTGACGAGGATGTTCAGTTTTCCATACTTCTCCGCTACACTTGAGCAGAGATGCTCAATCTGTTTGATGTCCCCCACGTTGCAGACCATCGCATCGGCCTTTCCCCCACGAGATGAAATCTGTTCCGCCGCTGCCTCCAACGCATCTGCCTTTCTACTCACGATAATCACCTGAGCGCCGTAATCAGCTAGCGTCGTGGCAATAGCCCGGCCAATACCTCTGCTGGCTCCGGTGACCAGCGCAATCTTTCCGTTCAGACTGAAATTCACCTTATCCATATTTTACTCCTGCTCTGAGCGCCTTTTGCGCCTAGGTACGATTTTTTTCGCGTGCGACCGCTTCCGAATGCGGCTTCGGCCTTTTCACCTTTTAGGTCGCATCACACGAAGCGCTGTCAGTTCAAGGTTATGCACTGCTACAATGAGCGCTTTGAACCGAGGGTCCTTGGTTTGGCCATGATAAAACCGATAGTAAATCTGTTGAGCGATTACCGCTAATCTGAAGACACCAAAGCAATAGTAGAAATTGAAATCGTTGATGGTTATACCTGCTTTTTTCGCATATCTTTGGACCATTTCGTTTCGAGTGAGCGCTCCTCTCAGGTTCGTCGGAAGGGTTCGTATAGTCTGAAGCTCCAGAGGATCGTCGGCCTGAACCCAATAAGCGAGCGAACTACCCAAGTCCATCAGAGGGTCTCCAATAGTCGCCATCTCCCAGTCAAGAACACCAATAATCTTCATAGAGGCGGTAGGATCAAGAACCACGTTGTCGAACTTGTAGTCGTTGTGAATTACTGCCGGCCTGGCGTAATCGGGTCGCATTTCCTGGCTTAGCCACTTCATTACGTCTTCAAAGGACGGGGCATCCTCGGTACGGGCGGCCCTGTACCTTTCAGACCAACCGTCTACCTGTCTTTTGACATAACCCTCGGGCTTACCGAGCCCGTCGAGCCCTACAGCCCGGTAATCCACAGAATGGAGTTGATAGTGAACGTCCAGCAAGTCATCACAGAGAGATGTCATCTGTCCAGGGCTCAAAGTTAGGCCAGCCGGGATATCCCTTCTCAGAATAACCCCCTTTATGCGTTCCATGACGTAGAAGGAACATCCCATCACCGACTCATCTTCTGAGTAGACCAAAGGTGTTGGGCAGTAAGGGAAGACAGGTTTGAGAGCCTTTAAAATGCGGTATTCCCTGCTCATGTCATGGGCGGTTCTTGCCTTTCGTCCGATGGGTGGTCTCCTCAGAATAAGTTCTGTGCCGTCCATTCTAATCAGATATGTAAGGTTGGAATATCCGCTAGGGAATTGCTCGACCGTAAGATCACCGGAAAGACCCGGAATATTGTCTTTCAGAAATTCCGCGACACGTTTAAAATCGAGTTCTTCGCCCTGTCTCACCTTCGTGGATTTATCTATTAGGTCCATTCCATATTCTCCTTGGTTCTGTCATGGTTCGGACACGAGGTACGATTCGATGAAATCGAGCACGAACGCGGAGTATTTGTCTACTGATACTCTCCTTTGCGAATATTTCCAGCGTTTGAGATACCAGTCCTGAAGCATAGCCTTGATCACTGCGCCCAGAAGCTCTGAATTTATGGGCTTGAAAACCCCCTTTTCCTGCCCGGCGCGGATAATGTCGATCAGGAGCTTTTCCGTGAACAGCTCTGCCTCGATGGCCTTTTTGTGTTCCTCCCGTGGGAAGTTTTTTGTCTCCATGTAGGACAAGTAAAACCATGGTTGCATGATTTCACTCACGTACAGATGCGCCTGGATAGCTTTCCTTAACTTGATTCTGGGATGTTCGGCCCCTCCAATTTGGGTCTCGATCGCCCGCAAAACCACTGTTCGGCCCTGACTCTGCAAAAGGCGTAATAAATCATCCTTGCTGGCGAAGTAGGTGTACAAGGCCCCCATGCTCAAACCAGACTCCTTGCTCAGGTCACGAAGACTCATGGATGCAAAACCTTTACGGTTACAAAGCGTCAGAGCCGCATTTAGAATCTTTACTAAATTCTTAACAGCAATCTCTTCCTTAATAATCCTGACACTCTCGCGGTTTTGTAGAAAGAGTTCGCGGCAAAGAGCCTCCATTGTAAGGTTCATGTCCTGCTTGAACGATGCGAACTTAAGGTCCCCTTGCATCTAGCACACGGTCCTTCCCTCATAGTCCCGGAGAATCCTCTTGGCCACGGCTACTTTATGCACCTCGTCGGCCCCGTCGTAGATACGGGCAGCACGTTCATGGCGATAGAACCATGCTAGAATAGTGTCGTCGGTCATACCGAGGCCGCCATGGGTTTGCAGGGCCCTGTCCAACACTTTTTGCATGACGTTTGCCACAAAAAACTTGATAAAGGAGATGTCGTACCGTGCGGCTTTGGTACCTAACTTCTCTATCTTCCATGCAGCCTGCAACGTCATGAGCCTGGCCGCCTGAATTTCGGCTGCGCACTCAGCGATCCAAGCCTGGATGATCTGCTTGGTACCCAAAGTCTTACCGTCCGGAGTCATCATCCTGCTGGACGCTCTGGAGCACATGAGATCAAAAGCCCTATTACAAACGCCGATCCACCGCATGCAATGATGGATTCTGCCAGGTCCGAGTCGTTCCTGCGCCATGATGAAACCGTGACCTTCCGACCCCAGCAGGTTTTTCTGAGGAACGCGGCACGACTGAAAGAGTATTTCTCCGTGGGAAGCCCAGTCGTCTCCCACATGTCCCATCACCGGAATGTTTCTAACCAGATTGAACCCCTTGGTGTCAGTAGGCGCAATGATCATGCTCGCCCTAAGGTAGGGAGGCGCTTCGGGGTTCGTGACCGCCATTACGATGGAAAACGCCGCGCCGTCAGCAGAAGTGGAATACCACTTTTGGCCGTTGATCACGTAATCGTCTCCATCCTTTACTGCTGTCGTTTCCAACATTATTGGATTGGAACCGGGCATCTCCACTTCAGTCATCGAAAAGCAGCTTCGGATTTTACCCTCGACCAGGGGTCTAAGGTATTGCTCTTTCTGTTCCTCCGTTCCATGAAGATGGAGTATCTCTATATTTCCCGCATCCGGGGCCTGACAGTTGAAAATGTAATGGCCCAGAGGAGATCGTCCCAGCGCCTCTGATACAACGGCATATTCCACTAAATCAAGCCCCATGCCACCGTACTCTTTGGGATGGTTAGGCGCCCAGAGTTCCATTTGCTTCACCATGGCACGCTTTTCTTCGAAAACTGGGAGCATTTCACGGAAGGTCTTATGGTGAAGCTCTGGTTCTAGAGGAATAATTTCGTTGTTAACGAACTCGTTAATCATTTGAGTGATAATCTGTAGCTTGTCTGAAATTGCGAAGTCCACGGGTTTTTTCCTTTCTCCCTCGATAGCCTACCAATAGGTTATCAGTGACGGATCGCTCATTAGGCTCAGGTGCTCAATAGAATTAAATCCAGCCAACGCTATCCGTTTATCGTCATAAGTATAACGTGTTACCGATGTGTTTACGATTTGCCAATTTAGCCGCATCGCGTCGATGTCTGACAGCCCGAGAGCGTTGGAGACAGACGCCGCGATTGCTCCTCCAGAGGTGAAAACCGCAACAGTCTCCCCGCTGCCGTGTCTGTCCCTGATTGTCTCCAGCGCCTTGGCGACACGCTCTTTGATATCTTTCCAACTCTCCAATTCTTCAGCATCCAACGTTCCGGTCACCCAGCGGAGCATGGCCTTACTGAAAACCTTTTTAAAGGATTCCGTGCGGGAATATATCCTGGAGAGGTCTTCCATAAGTGACGGATCAGCTTTGACGGTCGCCGTGATGATTGCTTTGGCGTCGTATTCGTTGAAACCGTTGAGGATATTCAATTCAGGGAGATTTATTTGTTCTTCAGCAAAAACGCTATACAGCTCATCCGCTGTGGCCTTGTGTCGCGACAGCGGCCCGGAGTACACGGCGTCGGGCCGAAAGCCGGCTGAATGAAGATGTTTGGCGAGGATTTCGGACTGACGGACACCCAGAGGTGATAGTTTATCGTAATTCTCTGTTCCGAATGACGCCTGTCCATGACGTATCAAATATATCTTACACATGGGGACACGATACTAGAGATAAGGGAACCTGTCCACCATTTTATAGAACGAGCGCTCGTTTTAGTTCAGCTTGCTTTCTTTTACTCCTTAGAATACATTCACAATTCAAGCATGGAGAACACCCCATATGAAAATCCTGGTATGCGTCAAGCAAGCGCCCCCGGCTGACGCGCCAATTAAGATTGACCAGTCTCAACAATGGGTGAGCGTTTATGGACACGCGTTGCCCCAAATGGGCAAGTATGATGAATACGCTGTGGAACAGGCCATTATTATAAAGGAACAGGTTCCCGGCACGACCGTTGACGCGATAACCAACGGACCTGCTGAGTGGGCAACGGTTTTACGACGAGCTTTGGGCATGGGAGTAGATCACGGTATTCAAGCGCTGACTCTTGAAGGAGGATATGCGAGCGCTTTAAAAACGGTGTCTTGCATTGCCCTCGCAGTGCGTGCGCGATCCTATGACCTCATTCTCACAGGCGTTATGTCGGAGGACTTGGCCCAAGGCCTAGTTGGGCCAATGCTTGCTGAGACTCTATCTTTTTCGTGTGTCACTTCATGCGTGTCTCTGAGGGTGGATGAAAGTAGGAATTGTGTTTACGCAGAGCGCGACATTGAAGGTGGCAGAAGACAACTCGTCGAATTGGCTTTGCCCGCCTTGGTTACCATGCAGTCCAGCACAAATAGGCCTAGGTATCCTTCGTTGTCGAACATTATGAGAGCAAACAGTCAGGAACTGGAGGTGATTACAGTCGAATCGTCCGAGGATGCCGTAAGTTGCGAAAAACTCTTGCGCCTTTCTAGTCCTCAGAAAACCCGCTCGGCGGTTTTTCTTCAAGGCTCTAGTAAGGACAAGGCCCGTGAACTACTTTCCATTCTCCGCAAACGATCGGTTCTGCATTAAGGTCGAAACATGGAACGATCTATTGTAGTTGTCGCGGAACACACTCAGGGGCGATTGACTCCCGTAACGTACGAGGCTATGGCCTGCGCTCTTGAAATCCAGCGAATACAACCAGCAAGAATTGTGACGGTGGTGGTTGGAGAAGACGCCGTAGAGGTAGCTCAGGAAGCGATTGATGCTTGTGACCAATCTGTGCTGGCAGTCAAAGTTCCGGGACTAGACTCATACAACGGTGAAGCGTACCGTTGGACGCTCTCACATGCGTTGTGCGGGCTTGGAGCGAGCTGGATTTGTGTCCCTGGCACAACGCAAGGGTTTGATTTTGGCCCCGGATTGGCGGTCCGCCTGGGCGCGTCTTGTTTGAGTAATATCGAACGAGTGTTCGAACAAGATGGTCAGCCGATTTTTGTACGAAATCTTTTCAACGGGAAGATATCAGCCGAACTTTCTGCAGCAGCCCCAACATTGTTGATTGTTCAACCAGGGTCCTTCAGATGGGAAAGGCATGACATTAAGGGTCGGAGTTATGTCGAGGTGATAACTGTCGAATGGGCGCCGACTCACACCCGGCTACTTGGATTCAAGTCTTTATATCCCGTCGATTCTGCTCTACGGGATGCGTTAGTCATTGTTTCAGCCGGTCGAGGCATAGAACGAAGGGAAAACCTAGAACTTATCCATAGGGTAGCGTCTCTTTTCCCAAGGTCCGCTGTAGCTGGTTCAAGGCCACTGTGCGACAATCAATGGTTGCCGTATCGACTGCAAGTCGGACAGACCGGCGCTACTGTGGCGCCTGATCTATATATGGCTTGCGGTATCTCCGGTGCTCAACAACATCTTGCAGGGATGCGTGGCTCGAAATTCATTGTAGCCGTTAACACGGATCCCGAGGCCGCAATCTTCCACGAAGCCGATGTGGGAGTCGTGGAAGACTTGGAGGTATTTCTGGCTGACTTGCTTGAAGAATCAGCTAGGCTGACCCCGTAATCTTTCCTTTCGGGACATCCTTCAAAGTCCTGAAGCTCAGGGCAAGTCGCTTGTTGAATCCCGAATTGGTATTAAACCAAGACCGATTGCGATCACGCCGAGAACTAAGGTTTTTCAGAAAGTTTCTCAGTCTTTTTCTTCGGACTTCTCTAGCGCCAACTTCAGGGCTATCGGAGTCCAACGGTCCACAGAGTGGGTGTTCTTATCTTTCTTGATATTTTCAGTTTCCTTTTTCACTGACGTGATGTTTGTTATTTCTTTTTTCATGATTTTGTACTCCTTTAGGGACCTTGTGGTTAATACCTAGAAACGCAAAAAAGCCATGAGCTGTCTGCCCATGGCCTTGTCTGATCGTGTTCTGAATTTTACCGGATTATGTTACAAGTTCAAACCTAGGCAGACCTCCCGTGTTTATAATTGCGCCACCACCATAAATTGACTGAAGTGTGATTCCACATAGGAAATTCTGCCTCTGCCATTAAAATAACATTTCGAATGTTCTTCGTCAATTAATTTTCGCTAACAAACTAAACATCAGTATTCTTATGTTATCATTAGCCACAGCATACTTTATGTTGAAAGTTGTTCAAAAAAAATAGAGACGATCATAGCGACAAAAAACCTAATTTCCCAAATGAATCGAAATCAATGAAATATACTGTAACTATTGATGTAGAAGAAGAGGGTCTATTTGGAGGAGTTTATTCCACGGGCGAGGCTTCGGCAAACAACGTTTATGAACTCGACCGCCTCGACCCACTTTTTCTTGAACAGGGAATCAGACCAACGCTTCTGGTTTCGTACCAGGTTGCGACAAAAAAGAATATTATGGAGAAGGTCCACAACCTCAAGAACAGATGGAACGCAGAGGTAGGGGCTCATCTTCATCACTGGAATACCCCCCCTATTGTAATCGATACCATACCTGCTCCTGCGCCTTCTGAATTAATGTCTTCAGACCTTCTTGAGGCCAAGACCCATTCCTTGCTGAACATATTGTCCTATAGCGATATGGCGGTGCCTTCTTTTCGTATGGGCCGATTTAACTTAGGTCCCCAAATGTTCCAGGTTCTGGAGAAGGTAGGAATCAAAGTCGATAGCAGCGTTACCCCTTTACGGAAAGCATATGGCGGACCTGATCATCTTTGCGCGCCCACTGACCCATATTTCCCAGATTCTCTGGCCCCTACCCACGTTGGTAACTCGTCGGTATTGGAGGTCCCAATTACGATATTGCCACTTGTCAAAGGTGTCGATCGATGGTTTGAATTCCTATCTAATAGCAGCTTTTTCCCAGGTGGCGCAGCAGAGTGGTTGGCAATGAATCTAGCGTCAATTGCCGCTCAGCCCGCATGGGTGAGTCTCAACATAGCCAAGACCGCTGTTCGACTTCATAAGATGAGGGGAGGAGACTGTGTGACCATATTCTTCCATTCCTCTGAACTGGCGCCGGGGCTGAATCCCTTGAATCCAGCAGAAGAAGACGTGCAGAGATTTATAAAAAAGCTTGGCGAGTTTATTAGGTGGTTGCAGGGTTCCTTTCACGCAAAATGCTACACACTGTCCGAGTTGTATCCTATTTATGAACCCCAGAGATCAGCACCGGCCGATATCGTTTCCTGACTCAACATTGATTTTCTCAACCCGACTCGCTTTGTTGAATTCTTGCCAGGTCTGCCTCGCGTCCGATCATAACCAAAATGTCACTCGGTTTAATGATAAAATCCGGGCCGGGCAAGAAAACAAATCTTGAAGGCACCAGCTCTTTAACCGCTATGACAAAAACCCCGAAACGCTCTCGCAATTTCAATTCTTTAAGATTTTTTCCATGAAAAACGTCCGGAATCGCTACGTCCATGACTTCAAAATCCTCAGCAAGCGGTATGAAATCCAGGAGATTGGGATTTAATATCTGAGCCGCGATCCTCTTGGCTGTTTCCCTTTCGGGAAAAATAGTCTCTGTTGCTCCTACGGCTCTCAGGATCGCCGCGTGATCTTCACTCGTGGCTTTTGCTCGAATAGTCTTTATACCTATTCTTTTCAGATGAAGCGTGCAAAGTATGCTTGCTTCCATGCTTTCGCCTAAACTTACGATCGCCTCGTCGAACTCGGTCGTGATCAGTGAACTCAGGCCGAGGAAATCTCGAGCGTCCAGAATTCTCGCTCGCTGAACCTTATCAACAATAGCGTTGACTCTATCTTCGTCAGTGTCCAGGGCTAAGACTTCGGCAAATTTAGCCAACTCTCTAGCAAGCTCGCTGCCGAATTGACCTAGGCCGATCACGGAGATTAGTTTCTTAGACTGTTTCATCCAATCATCACCGTTCCTTTAGGGTATCTTACGCTGGTAGTAATCTTAGGAATCATCCAGAACGCGATGGTCAAGGGACCCAATCTTCCAACAAACATGGTTGCGATCAACCACAACTTCCCTTGGGTAGACAGATTCGGAGTTAATCCTGTGGATAGCCCCACTGTTCCAAATGCGGAGACCTGCTCAAAAATTATAGCTAGAGAGTCTACCCTTAGCGCTGATTCCGTAGTCAAAAGTATCAACACGCCCGCAATGTTCCAAAATATCGCTAAACCCATTAAGAGGTCGGTCTTGCTGACCAATTCGTGAGGCAATCTTCTATCCCCCAGTTGGACGTCCCGTTTTCCGCGCAAACCCGCAACCAGGCGAGCGCAGTAGATGGCTACCGATGATGTTTTGACACCGCCGGCGCACGAACCGGGTGACCCTCCAATGAACATCAATATGACTAGTATGAAAAGGGAGGCTGAAGGGAGTTTTCCTATATCGACAGAGTTGAATCCGGCTGTGCGCGCTGTTACTGACTGAAACAGCCCGTTAACCAACTTCTGGTCCCATCCGTTCTCATCTGCTGTCAGGCCGAAAATCAACAGCAAGATAGCTCCACCAAAAATCAGGATCCCTGATACCCATAGAACAACTCGAGAGTGCAGGGAAAACCGCCTTATGGGGTTTTCCCCCAAATCAAGCGGATTACCCCGCAAAACCGTCCAAATTTCATGCAACACAGAAAAACCGAGGCCCCCGAAAACAATTAAACCCATAATCACGAACATCACACCGTAGTCATCTCTCAAACCCACAAGGTTATCGATTCTTAGCGAAAAACCCGCATTACAAAATGCCGACACGGAATGGAAAATTGCAGAAAATATCGCGGCCCCCGGGTTCATGGATTGAGAAAGAAAGAAAACCAGCAAGAGAACTCCAAAGCCCTCTATCGCCATAGTCAATACGATTATGGTCTTAAAAGCGTGTTGAAACCGATTGGCGAAGTCTCTTTGGAAGAATGTGTCATGGAGTACTGCCTGAGATTGCAGAGACATCCTGAGACCTAACATTTGAAAGGCAAGGGCAGCGAAAGTCATAATTCCAAGTCCGCCGGATTGAATCAAAATTACAATTATTACCTGCCCTATGAAGGTAAAGTCAGTAGCAGTATCTACAACCGTAAGGCCTGTAACGCATACGGCCGAAGTCGAAGTGAAAAGAGCGTCGACGAAATTAACCTTACCGGGCTGACTCGCCCACGGAGTAGTTAACAGGATCGCCCCAATAAGAATAAGTAGAGCGAAACCGCCCACCAACATAGTCTCTGGGACGGTTGTCAGGGAAATAACGGATTTTAGGATAGACTTGCGATCTCTCATCACACTGAAATGCATTTTTTCCGGAAAATTAAATTATTGAATCTAGATATCAAACTATATTGCAACGCAAGTCTAATTACAAATTGACAACAATGTTAGAAAAAACAAATGACTGCTGATCGTTTTTTTTCGTTTGTCGTCAATAAATTCATAAATTGACATGCGTGAGGTTAGGTGTTAAGCCCCCACTCATGCTACTTCGTCTCACAAGCCTAGTAGGAATCGTGGTAATACTATTCTCCTGCTACCTCCTGTCCAGCAACCGCCGCGCAATCAACTGGACACAAATTTTATGGGGGATCAGTCTTCAATTCCTTTTCGGAATACTCATTTTGAAGGCATACCCGGAATATGTCTTTTCATTCGCCCAAAGAGTTTTTGAAGGGATAAACTTTTTCGCCTCAACCGGAGCAAGATTCCTTTTCGGAGGACTGGCCGACAACCGTGACTTTACAATACTCTCAATGGGAGCAGTAATCATATTTGTCAGTTCGGTGATGGGGGTGCTGAACTATCTTAGAATTTTACCGGCAGCAATGTATGCATTGGCCAGGCTGATGCAAAAAACGATGCGTACTTCCGGCGCAGAAACGATGGCAGCGGCAATGTTCATTATGATGGGCATCGAAGTAGCTACTGCCCTAAAAAACGTGTTGGGACGACTGACGAAGTCCGAGTTGTTTTCCGTGATGACATGCTTCATGTGTACGATTGCGGGTTCGGTAATGGCAGTATATGTAGGGGTGTTTGGGGCTAATGCGGGGTATATACTTGCCGCCAGTGTAATGAACGCCCCTGCAGGGCTTGCAATATCCAAGGTTCTGTTACCGGAAACATCTACCCCTCAAACCCTTGGAACATGGAGTTGGCAGGATATTTTATCCAAGGACCATGGTCTGATTGAATCAGCCGCCAATGGAGCGATCGATGGTTTGAAACTGACTGCTACAATTTCAGCTGTATTGCTGGCCTTTGTATCTTTCATAAATATGATCAACGGCGGGCTTGGGCACCTCGGAACATCTTTTGAAATCATCGGTGGTTATGTTTTGTCGCCGGTAGCCTTTTTGCTTGGGGTTCCATGGTCGGACTGCATGAAGGCGGGTGAATTGCTGGCGCTGAAGGCAATCTTCAATGAGTGGCTCGCATATAGTAGGCTAAAGATTATGGTTTCCGCCGGCGAGTTGTCGGCTCGCGGCACAATGATCCTGACATACGCGTTGTGTTCATTTGCCAATCTTGGAAGCATGGCAATACTAATAGGGGGCCTGTCCGCTCTTGCGCCGGAAAGACGATCAGAGATAGCGGGCCTTGGCCTTAAAGCTCTGTTCTCTGGTCTAATGGCTGGTTTCATGACCGCTGCGGCAGCAGGCGTGTTGTTACAATCCTGAATCTGCCACAGGCCAACTCAACCTTCCCGAAAACTTCTTTATCTTCAACGGCAAAACCTACTAACACAGACATGGAACCATCCAGAATTCCCGCAGGTTTTGGGATGGAACAAACACAGAATTAATATGTCATGTAAAACTAGTGATTATGCATATTTGAGTAATGGACATAACAGTGGGAGGTGATTTAGACTGATTAGTTTGACGATTAGTAGGATAGCTCCAGGACGGGGGTCTCCTGAACGAAGATTCGACGGCTCTGCGTCGCTCATAGTGAGGGGGATCTTTGTCCCAGAGTTCTAGGCAAGTTACTTACTGAAACGCAAACCGGTATGAGACAGGTGGGCTCGAAAAATATAATGCTTAACATTAGGGTAGACAACTATCCAGTTGGTATGATAATATTAATAATGTATTCTCTCTAATATCTTAAACCTGGATAATTGATGAGAACTCCCATTAGAACCGCTATTCTGGCAGTCTTGCTGACTGTGGCTCTCAGCTTTCCGGCTGAGATCAAGTGTCAATACGCGGAAGATTTTTACGAAAATGCAAAGCTGGCTTATAGGGCGGGAGAGTACTCAAAGGCTTTGGATTATTTCACAAAGGCCATAAAAGCGGGAATAGGAACCGCAGAAGTGTATTTCAGAAGAGGGTTGAGTCTTGAGAAATTGGGCGACACTACTCGAGCTATAGAGGACTACACTAGAGCTATTCAGCTCGATCCAGAAATGGAAACGGCATACAATAATCGAGGTAGCGCATACTACAGGCAGGGTTCCTTTGACGAAGCGATCAAGGATTATTCAAAAGCCTTAGAATTAAATCCATCCTACTCTCTAGCCTATTACAACAGAGGGAACGCATATTACGGCAAGAGCGATCTAGATCGGTCGATAAGTGATTTCAGCAAGGCATTGGAGCTGGATCCTACAGATCCGGACTCGTACAACAATCGAGGATGGGCGCTGTTACAAAAAGGCGAAATCGCAAGAGCCATACCGGATTTCAATCGCTCTATCGAATTGAATCCCGAGTATTCCCTTGCCTACTATAATCGCGGCGCAGCCAGACTAAAACTAGGAGAGAACAATGGGGCGATTACGGACTTGACTAAAGCCATAGACTTGAATCCTAAATACTCTTTGGCTTTTTTTCAGCGAGGAAACGCCTATTTCAGAAGAAACGATCTTGATAAAGCCTTGGAAGATTACAATGAAGCCGCGAAGTTAAACCCGAACCATCCTGATCTTTACAATAACCGGGGCTGGTTGTTTTTTACAAAAGGGAATTTAGTGCAGGGAATCAGGGACGTTTCGAAAGCAATCACGTTAAACCCGGACCTGGCTCGGGCGTATGCGAACCGTGGGTGGATGTATAGATCATCGGGGGAGTGTCCCAAGGCGATCACAGATTTTTCTCGCGCATTGGAACTTGAAGGTCCATCCGCCTCTGTCCTCACATACAGGGGTTATTGTTACATGGAAACAGGGGCCAAGGATAAGGCTGTCACGGATTTTCAGAAGGCCTACGGTATCGATCCAAACAATCCCGAAGTCCTAACCATATTAGGAGAAAACAAAGAAAAATCTGGAGACTACGACTCCGCTGTCAGTTTCTTCAATAACCTAGTTGCAACAAAGCCAGATGACGCTGCCGCTTACTTTAAACTCGGGGTAGCTCTCGGTAAACAGGGGAAATTCATAGACGCTGTGAAATCGTTATCGAAAAGCATCGAATTGAATCCCAAAAACAGCGATTCATATTTAAAACGCGGCGTCGCTTATGAATTCCTTGGTGACAAGTTAAGGGCCCAGGCTGATTTTACTAAAGCCTCGAAGCTGTCAACTGACAAAAAGAGTGTTGTAGCCACACCTGATGAGGGCTCTCTGTTTTCTCAAGCAGTAGACGCTCAATGGAAACGAAACCTTGACGAAGCGATAAAACTCTACAGCCGTTTCCTGGATAAGAATCCTAAGCATTCGCAAGCTCTGTTTTACAGGGGTGTCGCATATAGATCCAAGGGGATGGAAGATCAATCGCTTGCTGATCTTAGCCGCGCGATTGATTTGAATCCCGATTTGACGGAGGCGAGATACGGGAGAGGCCTGATTTATTTGCACAGGAAAATGTACGACAAAGCCCTTCAGGATATGAATGACGTTCTTAAGAAAACCCCTGATTATGCAGGAGCCATTCGGGCGCGGGGCGAAGCAGAGATCTACGCGGGCAAACCAGATCAGGCAATTAATGACTTGACGTTCGCAATCAATATTTATCCGGAAGACAGCGAAGCCTATTTCCTCAGAGGAATCGGATATCTGAAAGAGGGAAAACAAGATAAGGCCGCGGCTGATTTCAAAAAGACACTCGAATTAAACAGCAAGAACCTTCAGGCATGGTTGAATTTAGGGAACATCGCCTTTGAATCGGGCAAGCCTGACTCGGCGGTAGAAAACTATAGTCAGGCGTTGAGCTTGGATCCTCGAAATGCCGAAGCAATCAAGAACAGAGCGTACGCAAGATATTCACTCGGCGATCTTCAGAACGCACTAAACGATTTAAACATAACGCTGGAAATGAATCCAAAGGACGAAAAATCCATTGCTGTTAGGGTCGCAATCAATATGAAACTAGGCAAAAAAGATGCGGCTCTAAATGATTACAATACGTTACTGTCCCTGAATAAACTCGATCCTTCTTTACTATATCAAAGGGGGATACTGCTTCTCGACCTTGGCAAACGGGAGGACGCCCTTAAGGATTTCAATAAGGTGATTGAACTGAAACCCGACGATTTTGACACACTAGTAAAAAGGGCCGGAATCTACATGACCAAAGGACATTATGAAAAGTCTGTGGCGGATTTGAATCACGCTTTGAATATAAAGCCCGATGATCGATCCGTGATTTTGGATCGGGCTGTTGTGTTTAAAATCCTCAAGAAATACGGTGAGGCAGCGAGAGATTACGCCCAGGCCATAAATCTGGACCCATCCGGTCCAAACGTCTCAGATCTATATTATGAATTAGGTGAATCCCTTTTGCTCGGACGTGAACTCGATTACGCCATTCGAGCGTTTACTAAAACGGTACAATTGGCCCCCAAGAGTGGTTTGGCGTATGCGAACCGAGGGGTTGCGTTTAAAGACAAAGGTGACCTGAGATCTGCCTCTGCCGATTTCAGGACTTCCTTGAATTTCCTGGAGAAACCGTCGAGTAGGGACTACGTGTCAAAGATGTTGACCGATATCGACAATCGACTTAAAACCGATGAACCCAAAGGCCTTATTGATATAGTTCTCGAAGGATTTCCTCGTAAGGATTCTTCCAAGCATTGGCCCAGCAATCTTTGGTGATCTCAAAAACTAATTGACAGGCGAACCCATAGGACATATAATTCCGCTCCCATTAGACCGCACTGCCTTAGCCACGAGGGGTGTGTCTCTTTTACGGGTAGTCAAATTCCTTTTCTGAGCGCGTTACCGAGATCCGGCGCTCGATATTGATCCCTCCTTTCGTTGCGATTTTGCCAAGACAAAAAAAAGGACCTTATGGAGCACGAAGGAGCATTGCTAATGATACTCCGAATGATTATCAAAATTTATCGGAACCAGAACAAAAAGGAGTAAGTCACGATGTGGATGACTCGTGAAGAAATAGCCGCCGAACTTGGAATTGTTACAAACAGCGTACGAGGAAAGGTCCAAAAGGGTCAAATTGAGAGAAAAGTAGAGTGTGGCAGAAATTATTACAGAGTCTTGGATCCTGACCTAAAAAAAGGAACAGCCGGCAGGAAAAGACGTCAACCGCCGGTGATGGGGCCTCCTCCTTCCAAACCTGTAATCACGGTACAGCCGAGGCCTAAGCCGGTACCTGAAACACAGAAAGAGCCCGAGAAGACCAAATCGTTTGTTCCAAAGCAGGTCTTGCTTGATATGGTAGCGTCTATCCGGGTTGGACGTAACATAGACGCAATAGAAAAGGGAGACGAAATCGATCTAGCGACCGGCGAAATTTCACGTGAATTGGATGCGAAGATTTCGATGCGGCAACACAGACAGTTAAAGGAAATTGAGGATGCCCTTGAAAGGTTACGACTTGGTGACTACGGTCTGTGTGAAGATTGTGGCGAGCCAATTCCTGAACAACGCTTGAAATTGTTCCCCGCAGCCAGGCTTTGTGTTCGCTGCCAGGAAGAAATGGATCACTTCGAGAAAATCAAGGAGACCCAGGGGGTCCGGGTAGGTCTATGGCGGGATGAGACCGCAGAAGGCAATTATAGTAGAACATTTGAAGAGTAATAATTCTGTTTTCATCCCGGAGCCTAGTCAGAAGGCTCCGGCCAAATAACCAACAAATAGCAAAGCATAATGGCCACATATGACTTCGGTTGATTCCAAGCCAGCTATGCCGATCAGCTCTCCCAAAACTGTCCTTACTTTAATCTTCGCTTTTTTTTATGTTGGTGTCCGAATATAGTTGTTGACGCAGACAAGGTATGAAAAAATCAGATGTTTATAGTAGCGTCCGATAAGTCTGAATTCGGATTTTGTGTAAATGTTAATCGGACTTTGATACTTTCCGGGGAGAGTTATCACATGATTCCGCCAAAGAGTTGGTCTAGATTGACGGCGATTTCAATTATCGCAGTTTGCTTTATTTTCTCAGCGATACCTTCATTTGCTGAAGGCCTCACAGTTTACGCCTTTCGCGATTTTTCTCATAGAAGTGACGCTCCGGGAAGCTGGGCCGCTCGCCTCAATTTTAACAACCCGGTTTTCTTAACTAATCTGAAACAATCAGTTGCAATATCGATCGATGGAAAAAAGATTGAATGTGAGATGTCACCGGTTGGAGACAGAAATCGTGGCCAATCGTCACAAGTATTTCTCATAACCCCCAAGAAAATAGATCCTGCGCCTGTAACAGTCTCAATAAACATTAATAAAGGTCTGACCGATGTTCTCGGTAGTAAGGTCTTGCAAAAACCTTTTGTCTACGAATTCCAGTCTGTGGAACAACTCTCGATTCAAGGAATGGAAACATACTTTCGATCAGTTAAAGACAAAGGATTCAATTTACTTTTGTCCGGATCAGCCCTGGATAAGGACATTCTCAAGGCTATCAAAATAACCCCTAGAGTTTCCGATTTAAGAATCCGTCGGAGCGATGAAGGTAAACTCGAGATTTCTGGAGACTTCGTCAAGGACGAGAATTACAGGATCACAATACTCCCCATTACTACCAACAATGGAACGGCTATTTTTGAAGCCAACGAATTCAAGTTCAAGGGCCCTGGCCTTACTTATGAAATTGGTTTCCAGACCGATTATTCCATTGTTGAACTCAGGAGTCGGCAATATTTGCCGTTGAAACTTTCCGGAGTTTCCAAAGTCCGCTGCGAACTCAAGAGAATTCCAGTGATTTTGATTCCTGAAATAAATCGTAGTATTAGCAGTGACTCTGAATCGTTTTCCAAAGGTTGGAAATTATGGGAATCGAGGCTCCAAAGTTTGAGAGATGAGGCGGCCAGCGACAAATATCTCTTCTCGTCACGTGTACAGGAGGACGCCGAGATCTTCTTCGCACCGGACGCTGCTGACAAATCGGTGATATTTTCTGCTCCCCTTTCTTTTAGAGAATCCCCCCAGAAAGGAGGGGCCTGGCTTGTTAAATTTTCGAGTCCTGACCAATCGGAGGTTTCTCCTGCCATAAGGTTAATTCAAATAACAGATCTGGCTATAAGCTACAAACTGTCGGCCAAATCGCTTCTCGTGTGGGTAACCTCACTCCATTCGGGTGACTTTGTGTCCGGAGTGAATTTGGGAGTAGTGACCAAGGATGGGAAAGCCCTGGAAATCGGAAAATCAGACGAAAATGGCTTGATTTTGGTCAAGGGCGGCCATGCGTTTGGGAAGTACATTCTGGAATCAGAGAAAAACCCATCAACAGAGACTACACCGCTGGCTTTGGAGAATATATCATGGCTGATAGCCGCCAAAGAAGATGACTACTGTGCTATAGAGATTGACTCTTTTAGGATAAAACCGGGTTCCGCAACCGGGTCGGAGAAAACCGATCGAATTGATGGCGCCCAAACAGGCTACATATTTACGGATAGAGGCATTTATCGACCAGGCGATGAAGTCAACTTCAAGTTTATTTCGCGAATCTTCAAAGACAACAAAGTCGAAGCACCTGCGCACGCACAGGTAAAAACCCAGATAACCGGCCCACGTGGAGACGTTTACTACAGTCGAGAGCAAAAATTGAACCAATTTGGTTCCTGCTACGACAGCCTAAAGTTAGAGACGTACTGGCCTGTTGGAAATTATAACATCAAAAGCGTTTTTACCGACAAGGGTACGGACCAAAAGGGTTTTACGAGAAGCTTTTCCGTGCAGGAGTACAAAGAAAGCAGGCACTTCGTTTCACTGACATTTAGTCGAGACGAAAAACCACTGCCTGAATACATAGGCATGAAAGCCGAAGAGGAATTCCTGATCACGGAAATAGCAGGGTCCTATTTTAGCGGTGGCCCGGTTCGTCACGGAAAAGTGAGGTGGAAGGCGGAATTGGTACCGGTAACACACTCTATTCCAGGCTATGATTCATATTTCTTCGGTGATCAGGACGACAAAACTCTTTTCCTGGAATCGGGCGAATCAGTTTTGGATCAGCAAGGAAAATTGTCCCTGAGTATCCCCTTAGACACTAGGCTCCTGACAGGAATTTACGGCGTAAGATTATCTGCCACGGTCGTTGATATCGACGGCCAACCTGCCACCGAAGTCAAGTTTTTTGACCCGACCCCTCGTTTTCTAATAGGAATTGGAAGCCATCCAACGCAGGTTCAGGTCGGTTACTCAAATCCGTTACGTTTCGTATTGATAGACGCTGAGGGCAAGAAGGTCCCCAAAGCTTTAGTGGAAATGTCTCTCTTGCAAAAACGCTATTTCAGCATAAAGAAAAGAGACAATCAGGGCAATATCAACGACACATGGGAAGAAGGCTGGATAAAAACCTTTTCGACCAAGCAAACAATAATGGAAGGGGAAGGGAGCTTTCAAACCGAATTTGTGGACCCCGGCGACTACCTTGTTTCAATAACATTTCACGATACTACGGGCAAATACACTAGTCAGACACTGTTTAAAGTTGGGTGGGAAGACTATGATCAATGGGTTCGTGGACAGAAAGAAGAGTCTAAAGGCCCTAACACAAATGTTCTGATTGCGTTGAATCAAAAGGATTATATTCCTGGATCAACCATTGAAGCCACTTTTCACACTCCACGTGAAGTAAAAAGATGTCTCATGACCCTGGAGAGATCCGATATTCTTGATTACCAGGTAGTCGATGTGAACGGTCAGGATGGGGGGGCTAAATTTCTTATCCAGAATGGCTATCAGCCGAATGTTTTTGTGTCTCTTCTGGCTCCAGCCGGTCGGTCAGATCTCCCTGTTTATACGAGTCAGACTGATTCCGACATTCCTGCGGTTTTTTCGGGTTACGCTAACGCTGCCGTTAAGACGGATCTCAAGCGGCTTCGTTTGGAGATTGCAAAGGATAAGTCGGCATTAAAGGCTAAACCAGGTGAAAAGGTTACCCTGGATCTGGCAGTTTTGGATCAGTCAGGCGCCGGCGTAGTATCCGAGATAGCTGTTTGCGTAGTTAATGAAGCAGTTCTTGCAATGACCGACTTCAGTATCCCTGATCTGTCATCGCTCGTAGGCTTTAATCTTCCTCTGTCTGTTCGAACCGGGGATCTAAGATTAGGGCTGGTAAGTCAGGATCTTTTCAAGACGTTATCCACACGGCCGGTGACCGGGGGAGGTGTTGGAAAAGCTCTTATGGGATCAACCTTTCGTAAGGATTTCCGCCCCGTCGCATATTTCAACCCCGCAGTCATTACTAATGAAAAAGGCAAGGCGTCAATTACATTCACTACCCCGGATTCTCTTACCGCGTATCGTATATTTGCTGTAGCGACAGATAAATCATCCGGGTTTGTCTCCGCTGACAGGTCTATGGTGGTGACAAAAGATTTTTATGTAGAACCTGCGCTGCCTCGATTCCTGTGTCCTGGTGACCACGCTATTTTGCCTGTCTCAACCTTCAACAACACTTCCGTAATAGGGGCAGCCTTTCTCAAACTTAACGGATCAGAGAATTTATCGGTGAAACCGACAGAATTTAAGTTTGATTCACCAGGCCATTCAACCGGTGTTGTTTACGTTGATACCACATTGGGGGAACAATCCGAAAAGGCCACATTGGAAGTAACGGCCACGTTCAATGGTGGGGGCCAACAACTGTCTGACGCTGTTCAAAAGACTATTCCCACACGCAGCCTTTATACGCCTGTCACTCACGCGTCTCAGGGGAATTTTGCCGGGACATCTGAGATCTCCGTCAACTTTCCGGGCTATGTTCAGGACATGGTTGCTCGTAAGGTAGACTCTCAGAACCTTAGAGCCTCACTCACTTTAAGCCTCAATGATTGGTCAAGGATAACGCCTAGCCTCAAATATCTGAGGCAATATCCTTACGGTTGTATTGAACAAATAAGCTCATCAGTAATTCCTCTTGTAGGTTTGAGGAATCTGATCGTATCAGGTCAAATCTCCGAGTTTTCCACGAATGATGTTGACGATTTTCTCAAGAGCGGCGTGGACAAGATTTTAGGGTCCCAACAGTTGACAGGTGGTTTTTCTTACTGGCCGGGTCAGTTAAACACAACCTTGTGGGCTTCCACTTATGCGACTTTCGCTCTTCTCAAGGCCAAGAACGCCGGTATGAAGGTTCCCGAGTCAAATCTGAATTTAGCTTCTAAATTTCTGAAGGACTCTGTGTTCAAGAAAAGTAGCGGTGAGGGCAACTACAGATCCGACGCCGATCGCCATTGGACCATGCTTGCGCTTGCCGAAACCGGGGCCATTACCTCACAGGATATCCAACCATTTTTTTCCAATTATGAAAAACTCTCGGAGGAATCCAAAGCGCTGTTGTTACTTGCGTCAAATAAAATCCATTACTTGAGTTCAGCTCGTGCAAAAGAGTTGGCAAAGAAACTGACCCCGCGTGATGACGCGCAGGGAGGTGATTCTCTCAAATCGCCCTGGAGTGAATTAGCCGCATGTTTAATGGCCACTCTCGAGATAGAGGGGCATTCAAAAAAAGTCGATGAAATGGCCGGTAAACTGCTGAGAGGACTGAAACCAGATGGTAGATGGATTTCTACCGCGGATACAGGATGGTGCCTGCTGGCGATAAGTAATTATTTCAAGCAAAGGACCACATCGGCGAAACAAAACACGGCAGTAAATCTTGTGTTGGATTGTGGGGAAAAAGAACCCAAAAAACTAACTTTGAAAGAAACTAGCTTAACAGTCCAACTTGATCCCGTTTCTCTACTCAAGACCAAGAAGTTAATTTTAAAAGCTGATTCTCCTCAATTCGTGAACTATTGTTTCTCGCTAACGTATCCTGATGATCCGTCAGATCGAGCCAAGAGCGCAAAAGGGCTGACGCTTAACAAAAAGATCGAGAACCTGAATGGAAAGGAAGATATCAAGGTTGGAGACATAGTCCGAATTTCTCTGGACATCGGATATGAGAACAGCTCAAATAAACGTGGTAGAGCGCCGTTAGAGTTTCTTGCTTTGGAAGATTTTACACCCGCGGGATTTACCCCTATTAATAGCGAACTGAAAACGGAAGGGCTGGAAGGGGAGGCTCTTTCAAATGATTATTCCAATAAAAATGGTGTTTTTCCATTTTATCCCTCATATGTAGAAATTCGCGACGATGGAGTACGTGGTTTCAAAAATGAAATTTATGTGGGGTTGTATAGGTTTTCTTATTTGGCGAGGGCTGTGACAGCGGGAAAATTCTGGATCCGGGGATCGAGGATCTCGGCGATGTATGATCCGGATATCAGCGCCTCAATCCCCGGAGGAAAAATAGAAATACTTCAATCTAGCCGCTAAACATGGGCTAATCAGCTCCGAGATAAGTTAGAATGAGCGCCATGGCCGTCGCTGAAATAGCGAAACAGACCGCAATCGCTACCCCCAGGAGTCCGATCATGAGATTGACTCGGTTCACGACAAAATACCTCGCGTTACATGGATTATTTGATTCGTTTTATTATATCATAGGTGAAACGAATCACGCTAGTGAAATCTGATGAAGCTACTATTAGCAATTTAGCCTCCTAATTTGCTTTAATTATTGTGTTCATTAGCCTTGTTAAGCTGATTAAGATACACTTAATGGATTATATTGAGTTATAAACGTTGATTAATTATTAGTTATACTTAGTGAAAACAAGGCGATGCAATGGGCATTATCTACAACAAGGCTGGTTTATAGAAATTTGTCGGTTCAACAAATCGCTATG
>JAPLJJ010000037.1 GCA_026388665.1 Deltaproteobacteria bacterium | reverse complement strand
TTTAAATCCAGCGGGGTTTCCATCGTTCGCCTGTTGCCTCCCGTGATGACACTCGGTGTAATAGGCTTTGCCCTGAGTCTGATTTGCACTCTAGTGCTCATTCCAAAAGGAATTTCCGAGGGAAAACGTTTGATGCAGGAGGCTCTTACAAAAAGGATTGATGTCGGAATAGAGGAACGAGTTTTTTTTGACTCCCTAAAAAACATGATTCTGTATGTCGAACAGATTGATTCATCCACTGGTTTGATGAACAGAATATTTATCAGGGAATCGTCAAAACCTGGTGATGTTACGACAATACTGGCAAAAAAAGGCAAGGTCGCTTCCGATCCGGAAGGTAAGTCATTTGTTCTGGACTTGAGAGATGGGGTCATCCTGAGGGAAGATGTTAGGGGTGACTCTGCGGGTAACCTGGCCTTTGAGAGTTACGTTTTCAGATATCCCTTGGACCAAATTAGCTTGGAAAAGCAACAAAAATCGCTCGAAGAAATGTCCATATCGGAAATTAGAGAGAAAATAAAAACTATTGTGACACCTACGGATCAAGACACAGAACAAACGAAAGCTTTCCAGCGACGGGCCGATACGTTTTCAAGGATTCTAATTCTCCAAAGATTCGTATACCCATTTTCGTGTATAGCCTTAACTCTCATCTCATTTCCCATCGGCTTAGTAAATTTTGGTAAAGGCAGGCTCAACAACGTTTCATTGGGGCTTGTCGCAATATTCGCCTATTATGCGCTCACGTTAGCGGCCGAGCGAGCGGCTCGATCATATTTGATTCACCCGGAGATCGCTATTCCTGCCCCGCCGCTGTTCTTCGTTCTTGTCTCAATATATTTAATTGACCGAGTTCGTCGGGAGAGACTGCCCGCTCTCTTGTCTGTTGTTGAGGTCGTGCTAATGAAGTTCCGGCGCTAGTCGATGAACTTGTCGACACGATAGGCGCTTCAACTCCTTTCATTGACACTATTCTAGGGGCTATGTTTGAGTGAGGAGGTATTAGGTTCCTATCCAGAAGGGCTTCGGAAATCATGCCTGCTACGGCCTCGGACATTTTGGGACTATAATGGAAAGCGGAAACGTAGACAGGTTCTTGAATGTCTCGCTGTGCGTCTGCAAGCCAAATGAAATTATTCCCAATCTCTCTAAAATCTTGGACCGCGGAGACAAATTCATAGCCTCGTTTCAAATGAGGACTAAAGGTCGCGTAATCAAAATTCTTAAAAATATGATGGGTCTGGTCATAGCCAAAGAGCGGCATCGGCTGCCAGACAAATACGCTCGTAATTCCAAAATCTCTTGATATCGCTTCTATAATTTTCTTGTTTGCTTGATAACGCTGTATGACTTGGCTCAATAGATGCGACTCATCGTTAAGAGTAGTTCCGTAGAGGCTCTTAGATGAATCATGAATTTTATCCTGTTGCCTGAAAATACGGTTTGAAATCAACTTCATCAATGGCAATTCGTTCAAGAGGCTTTTCATTATAGGAACATCGGCATTTTGCATGAATTTCTTGAACCGCTCAGTGTAACCGGGTTCTCCATCGTACAAGATGAACTCATTAACACCGTCCATGAATATGGCCATATCAGGCAGGTGACCAGCCACCAAAAGTTTCTCGAATAAAATACGTTCCTGTGACGAAAAATAAGCTGCTCTTCCAAAATTATAAATCTTTATAGGTAGGTTGATCTTTGCAGTCAAAATTTCTTGCAAATGGGATGCGACTGTTTCGTTATCAGGGACACCGTAACCAAAACTTGTTGATCCACCAAAAAAGAAGATCACGAAATCGTTCTTTTTTGGGGGCCATTGTCCCTGATTCTTGGACAATCTGAAACCATTAACGTCGACGTTCACAAACTTGGTTTTATATGGGCCTTCTTTAAATTGAGTAAATGAATCATATTCCTGAGAAATTCTACGACTATCCGAGATGAGCTGATTTATCTCTTCTTTACTGAAATTGGGAAATAGTTGCTGAAGCGCTTCATTGCTCTGTTTAAACCTCATAGGTGTCTTATTATATTCCTGATTTTTAGATTTAAAATCAGCAAGTTTATAATATCCCCATATAGATACGTTTAATATAACGAATAACGCCACAACATTTAATGCTATTATGGCCATCCATTGAAGCAAACGCATGATTCTGGAAGTAACTGGAATAGGATCGCTCATTTTTTCCCTCAAGTAAATTAAGAGATTTTGAATGCCCATCCCAGAAATTGAACAGTCTTTTTGTGACCCGAACTAATTGCAGAGAGACTTACAAAATGCAAGAATAAAATGATATGATTTTGAAATAAATTTGTTGATGAGTAAATTCTATAGTGTAGACCTTTGTGTCAAACATAACTAAAGATATAGTCTACCTCATAACTTGGGGAAATCTTGTTGAGGCCACTAACTCAACCCAAAATTTAGCTTAAAGTGTCATGCCGTAGTTTTTACTTTTCAATGACGCTTTTGCCTCAGA
>JAPLJJ010000002.1 GCA_026388665.1 Deltaproteobacteria bacterium | reverse complement strand
TGAGTGATACCCGATAATTGGTTCTGTCTTTAATCCGTTTAGCTGAGCACAAAGCGTGAGAAATTTCAAACGGAATTATTGTCGTGACAGGCCCCTCCACCTGACCTGAATCGGAGATGATCCAATAAACGCCGGCAAGAATTATAACTACTGGATATAATGCCTGTTGTTAGTGGTGGGCCGCCGGGAGTCAGACCCCATACTTACTGAAAACGATTCGGTGAGTTTTTTTTGGTTTCTTGGTGCCGAAGAGGAGACTCGAACTCCTACAGGCTTGCGCCCACCAGACCCTGAACCTGGCGCGTCTACCACTTCCGCCACTTCGGCACGTGATTGTTGTCCCATCTTAGGCTGATACTGTCAAGGCGAAACTCAGCTTAGGAAAAGCTATTAACGAACGACGCCAGGCCCTTGATGAGCTTGAGGCGGGATCGTTGCTTTGCTGGTAGGTTTGGGATCGAGAATCGCGTCGACTATTCTGACAGGAATCTGAAAGATTATATAAGGAATGTAAAGCACACTAGCCAGGACCGAATTCTCCTCGTGCGCTAACGTTGACCAATAAGCTGAACCATCCGTTCCCTGGCAGGTTCCCGCGAAACAAATGGAGTTCGAGCCGACTAGCGCGACCAAGAGACATATAAAGCAAACGGTTTTCTTGAGTATTACGTTCACACAGACCGCCAGTTGCGCCGAAGCGAAATTATTCTCATTGTGTGATGAAATCCGTGATGCGGTTCCACCAACTGTCTAATTTTCGCATAAATGGCGTCAACAGTCAAGAATCGTTTTTGCCCCTGTATGCTATTCCCGATCTTCCGGCAAATATTCGAGTAAAATCAGTTGTCCCAGGGGATGGCGTTCAGATACTTGTCAAGCTTATTCAAATAGGTCCGAGTCCTGAATGTCACACCGTGCTTGATCTGTGAGTTCTCGCCCATCCAAAGCTCTCCGATGACTGCGAAAGGCGTTGGCCCAAAGCGTGCGGTATGATCCGTGAGTATCGTCCGATGAACATCAGTGTAAATGTAATGCGGTTCCTTCTCGAGCAGAAATGCGTCAAATATCGTTTGCTTGGGGATGCTGGGGAACGCGATTGAGGTCGCTCTAAGGGTCTCGGATTCTTTCGGAGATGGTTGACCATTGTCGTCATATATAAGCAAATCCCCGTCAACTTGCAGATCCAGGACTGAAGATAAGTCCCTTATCCTTATTTGCTCAATCATGTTTCGACTTGAGAATGGCCCGTAATTGTAATCCATCCCGACAAAAAACAACCAGGACAAGTCCCCTGTCGAGCCAAATCTGGCGGCGTATTGCAAAAACATCGGTTTCAAGGCCGCCACTCCTACATCGACCCCGCCCGGTATAGTGTACATGTAGTCAGTCAATTCCTGGTCCGAAAAACTCTCGCCCCTGTCTTTCATGACCTGCCTGGCTCGAGGAAAATTCAGTTGCATAGATCCCTTTGTCCTGACCACGTTGGCGACTTTGTCAATCTCTTTGTGGACCACAGGTTTCATGAATTCAGGCAAAATTGAGACGTCTCTCTTCATTTCCTCTGATATTTGCCTAGCCACAACCTCGACTTCCCCTTCAGTTTTGCACTGAAGCAAAACTGGATAATATTTGTCCTTGTATCGCTGATAAAGCTTAGGAACCGGCGGAATTGACAGCCATGCTCCATATTTCTGGAACAACTCCTTTTCAGCTCGATCCAACTGACTCGAAATATCTTCACCCCGTGATGGATCAGACACTGCCGGATCAGACCTGAAACTAGATTCAATGGAAATTATTGACGCTACCAGCCCTACGATTTCCTTGCATAAAGGTAAGCCATTCTTTTCCACGGCGTTCAGGATTGCATCTATCCATTCTCCTCGCTGTTTAATAGGACAATTAAGAGGCTTTAATGAAATGAAACTTGATAACCAGTGAATAGCCGTTTGACGATCCAACTGCCTTACAACGGACGCGGCTATCTCTTCCTCTTGATCAACAGCGTATTGGAATTCCACTATTTCCGCATCCCTAACGCGCCTGAAATGCATCTGGAGAACACTTGTGGATTCTGGAGGCTGTGTATCCGAGCCATCGGTCGTAGGCGCCTGACCATTCGAACCAGGGGCTAAAGCAAAGAAATTTTTCAACTTATCTGCAAGATTTCCTGCCAAAACAGATTTGCTATGAGAGTCGATTGCGTTTGCGCCGGTAATCAAAGCCAACAAAAGGCAGACCAAACAAAGACTGATAATTCTGTATTTCAAAAGTGGACCACCATTGAAGATAAGCTCACCCTAGCATCCAGACGCATATAGAACTGTCTTGAATAAATGTCAACAACCTATTGGAAGAGCTTATGTTAGGCGGAATCCAATCAACAGAAACGGAAAGGCCGCCGCCTCGTGAAAAGGCGAACGGCCGGCTAATTTGTATCATTCGTGGAGCTTCAGCGTGTATTGCTAATAGGCTGGCGCATCAGTAAAGCTCACGGACAACTCCCGCTTGAGTTTTCCCAGAGCTCGCTTTTCTATCTGTCTCATGCGCTCCCGGCTTGTTCCAAAATGCTCTCCAAGCTTTTGCAGTGTCCAGGGAGAATCATCCATAAACCTTTTTTCAACTATGAAGCGCTCTCGATCATCCAGTTTCTTCAATGCCTTGTCTGTGGCTTTGCTAAGCTCGCGTTCGGACTCCAGATCCATCATCCTTGTTTCTTGGTTGTCTGAATCATCTGCCAGCATTTCGATAGCCGTAAAGTTTTTATCATCGCCCAGCGCTTCATTCAATGACCAATCTCGGGCTTTGACTCGAGCTTCGACTTCGATAACATCATCAGACTTTACGTTCAGTTCTTCGGCCAGTTTTTCTATACGTTCGGTCCTGGACTCCGCGTCCTTATGTTCGCCGATGTCCCCGATCCGGAAGAACAATTTCCGCTGGGCCTGGGTGGTGCCCAATTTCACCAAATTCCACGACTTCAATATGAAATTCTTTATATACGCCTTAACCCACCAAACGGCAAAAGACACCAAACGGTACCCTTTATACGGGTCAAAGCGCTTTACAGCCTTCATTAGACCAATTGAGCCTTCCTGAATCAGATCCTGCACCGGTAACATGTAGTGACGATACTTAAATGCGATCTTTACAACAAACGGCAGATGAGAAACGACGAGTTCGTGAGCCGCTTCAACGTCTCCAGATTCTTGATATCTGACAGCAAGCGCAAATTCACTTTCAGCCGTAAGAGGCTTAATAGAACGAACCTGGGTTAAGAACTGGTCAAGTTGGTTGATCGACACAGGATAGTTCATTCCTACACTCCGTTTCATTCCCCTGAATAGTTGTCTATATTTGTATTGGTCATCCCCGGCGTTTCATGACAAAACGCCTTGTTAGTTATCCACTTCACAGTGCTAAGTCAACTCATAACTAAAAAAGTTTCCTTTCTTATCTCCTATGAAACTCTGTATTTTACTCCAACATGATGTATTATTCCACAAAATTCCGCGGTCTTTCCCAAAGTAATCTCTTATACGTAATTAGATGCGCATATTGGCTCTTGGTTTCAAAAATGACTTCTATCCAGACTCAAAAGGGATTCCCGATTCACCTGAAATTCTGATAATATGTGTTGCTGTTGGAGGTTCGTATGGATAAACCAGAAAAATTGTTAGCCGAACTCATTGAAAAGGTTGAAAAAAGGATCCTTTCAGGTGGGAAAATTGAGAAGCTGGAAGCTGAATCATTGCTAGGGTTACCTGATAGCCTCCTGGTGAAACTTGCCTCCGCGGCCGATCGGATCAGGATCAATTTCCGTGGAAACAGGTTCGACTCATGTTCACTTATAAACGCCAAGTCCGGGCTGTGTTCAGAGGATTGCGCATTCTGCGCGCAATCAGCGCGGCATAGGGGGGCCAGTGAGGTCTATGATCTCCGTTCCACGGAGGAAATCGTTGCGGCCGCTAAAGCAGCCAAAGACTTCGGCGCAGGACGCTTCTGCACCGTAACAAGCGGAGGAGCGCTAAGTGACCATGACTTCGATAAGTTGATAGAGGCCCTTGAAACGGTGAAATCAGAAGTCGATATAGCGCTTGACGCATCACTAGGCTTTCTTAATGAAGACAGGGCATCGAAGTTGTTTGGGGTTGGGGTGACCCGATATAATCATAATCTTGAGACTTCGAGAGACTATTATCCTTCGATTTGCACTACTCACAGTTATGAAGCTCGGGTTGACACCGTGAAGCTCGTGAAAAGCAAAGGGAATTCAGCTTGCTGTGGCGGAATTATTGGTCTTGGAGAGACCCCTTCACAAAGGATGGATCTAGCATTTACTTTGGCCGATCTTGGGGTAGATTGCGTGCCGATTAACATACTTAATCCAAGACCAGGGACCCCACTTCAGGATGCTGCTCCTCCGGGGCCTATGGAGATTATCAAGACAGTGGCATTGTTCCGACTTGTGCTGCCAAATGCGACCATCAAGATAGCCGGAGGGAGAGAACGCAATCTGGGCGACTTTCAGGGTATGGCGTTACGAGCTGGAGCGAATCGAATGATAATCGGCGGGTACCTCACCACTAGCGGGCGTTCCGTAGACGATGATCTAAGAATGGTTCGGGAGGCTGGGTTCGAAATCGGCCGAGCTTGCTAACCCGGTCCCACTCATACTAATTCAGTAAACGAAACGGTATCAATTGGGTGGCAGCGAGACAAGGATATTTTCCTCGAGCCTTGAACTCTCGGATAGCCCTCTGATTTCACGGTTCCACCAGCGTTGAGCTTCCCTTTGACGGAACAGGATCTCTTCCGGCCGTGGACCGGCGATCCTCTTCAGATCATCGAACAGACAACCTCTGACCGATGAATCTGATGGAAGCTCGCCGGAAATCAAGATTGGCGTAACAGCGCTTCTAAAATCTTCGGTAATGGAAAGGTTAGCGCTCCAGATCACCGTAGCATCCGGGAAGTATCGCTCAACTATTCTGTTCCGGGCGTAATCCGTGTCCGGCAAAGGTGTAATAAC
>JAPLJJ010000295.1 GCA_026388665.1 Deltaproteobacteria bacterium | reverse complement strand
ATAGTATACGGCCAGAGCAGGTTATCGACATAATACGTGTCAGGGTATTCGGGGTTTTTAGTGCTTGTGCTGGCCCATAAAACACGCTGCGGCCTTGCCTCTGTTCGGGCTAGAGATAGCCACCTGTCACTCTCAAGCAGTTCCCGATAAATCTGATAAGCGACTCACCGCACATTCCCCTCCCCACGGGACCGGCAAATTCGCGGAGCCGTTCATCCACAACCGAATCGACCCGACTCACAAAGAATGACGCGACAGAAGCGACTTGCTTTGGGTTACCTCCAGATTCGATCCATTTATCAAGTCCATCCATGTAAGCTTTTGCTACGCCCTGGTATTGCTGGATCGAGAAAATCAAAGTGGCGTTAACATTGATCCCGGCTGATATAAGCTCTCTAATAGCATCAATCCCTTGAGATGTCGCAGGGACCTTAATCATGAGATTTCGGCGATCGATTAGAGCAAAAAGTCTCCTGGCTTCCGCGACGGTTTTTCCCCGTTCATAAGCAAGTCTCGGTGGGACTTCGAGGCTAACGTAGCCGTCCACTCCGTCCGTAGCTTCAAAGACCGGCAACAAAAGGTCCGCAGCCTCTCTTATGTCGTTCAAAACAAGGTGTTCATACACCCCGGCTACAGTTGCGCCTGTATCTACCTGGGCATGAATATCGTCATCGTAAATTTTCTCGTTGCTGATTGCGTTCAAAAAGATGGTCGGATTAGAAGTAACCCCTGAAATTCCATCCTCTTCAATGAGTTTTTTCAGCGCCCCTGAACGGATCAATTCCCGACTCAGGTTGTCATACCATATCGATTGGCCAAAAGAATTTATCATCTTCAAAGGGTTGGACATGCGCACCTCACTCTTAGTCGTTAACAAACTGGAAAAGCACGGCAAATTAAGAATATTCTTGACACAGGATCTCGTGACGGATCATAATAGTGATAATGTCTGAAATTTTACACCAAACAGGGTTTCTTAACAACCGAGGTTCCAGAGAAATGGACATGGATTTGGACGAATATTTGAAAGTCCAGGCCGGGGAAATAGAACGCCACAAATGGATTGAATCCGAAAAGGCCGGTCGCGACCTAGGCGTGGAAGCGGTTATAGACTGGATTATGAAATACGCTGACCGATTCAGCGATCAATATCAGCAGCAAAAAACTGATTCATAAATTCAGGCTCATTCTCCCACAGGCTTGAAATCCTGCGGGAGGATTTGTAGCCTCCGAGAGCGCAAATTAATATCTAGGGCCAAAGAGGGCCGTCCCGATCCTCACAAGCGTCGAGCCTTCTTCTATAGCAACCTCAAAATCACCGGTCATCCCCATCGATAATTCAATAGCTGATCCAACCAAGATTCCATTAGCGATATAATTATCGCGGAACTCACGCAGTCTGTGGAAAAAAGGCCTCGCTGCGTCCGGATCATCATAAAAAGGCGGCATTGTCATCAATCCGAGTATATTGATATTCTTTAAGGACTGAACGCTTCGTATTAGACATGCCGCATCGGCTTCCGGAATCCCTGATTTCTGAGGTTCCCCGGAAAGATTGATCTGGATCATCACGCCTAGTCGTTTTCCCAGTTCGGACGCGGCATGATCCAGAGCTTCGGCTGTTGCAAGATTATCCAGGGTCTGGATTACGTCAAAGGTTTCAGCCGCTTTTCTAGATTTATTTCGTTGTAAATGCCCTATCATGTGATATTCAAAATGGCCGCATTCCGTACTAGGCCTCTCTTTGATGGCCTCCTGAACGTAATTGTGTCCGATAATGGGGACATCAGCCCTTACGACCTCTTCGACGATTGCTCGTTCTTGAGTTTTTGCGGCTGCGACGATTCGGACCAACCGTCGATCACGATCCGCACGCTCACACGCTCGCTCTATTTTCCTACGTAATGCGTTAAGATTGTCGGCTATCAAGCTGTTCAACCCCCAAGAAATCGAATATTTCAAGTTTCTTGAAGTCTCTGGCTACCTCACAAAGGGGCAATCCCACAACATTTGTATACGAGCCATAGACCTTCTCGACGATAGCGGCCCCCACACCCTGTATCGCATAAGCGCCCGCTTTATCCAGGGGCTCGCCGGTCCTGACATAACCGATGATTTCTTCTTGTGATAACGCACGTATGAAAACTTCACTACGAGCGTACGCCACTATTTTCATCTGAGGAAAACGTGAATTAAGTATTGCGTACCCTGTGAACACGACATGTGTTCTTCCGGAAAGGGTTGAAAGCATCCGGATCGCTTCAGCCACATTCGCGGGCTTTCCCAGTATCCGGTCATCTATGACCACAATTGTGTCTGCGCCAAGTATCCACGAGCCAGGATATTTTTGAGCCACGTCCGAGGCTTTTTCGTCGGCCAGTCTTTGCACATGAACTTCAGGACTCTCCCCGTCCTGTAGCAGTTCCTCTACTTCTGAAGGTTCGACAACGAACGGTATGCCGATGGATCCGGGCAATTCCTTTCGCCTCGGGGAAGCGGACGCGAGAATCAGC
>JAPLJJ010000141.1 GCA_026388665.1 Deltaproteobacteria bacterium | reverse complement strand
GTTTCGGTTCATCCGGCGAATGGTGAAATTCCCTTTGTTCATATCAATACTCCTGCTCGTCAATATCAAGCCGGTTTAACCCAACTATTTCAGTGGCAGCAATTCCCATAAATTTTATGGTCACTCTTTAGTATTATCTGTTTTGGCGTCAATTATTTCGTCAAGTATTTCTTGTAAATGCTTCTTTTTGTCTGGAACCTGTTTCCTGAGTCCTTTCGCCAATTCCTTGAACTCTTCTGTTTCCGTGACAGAATGTCTTTTCTTTTTCTTCTTTAACATTGTGTAACCCCGGCTAGGCGATGACGAGCACTACAGAATTTAGACCTCATCGTATTACAGATGCGGCGTCAAGGAAAATTTTAGAGAATGTCGAGAAGAACTTGACACTAATTGAGGTGTCATTTACTATTAACATTGAAAAGTTTGCTAACTCCCTCACTGTTTCTACGGTGAGGCGCGGGCTCCTCTATCCAGGGGAGCCCTGCTTATTTGTGGAGCCTAATTGTCGCGAACCTATATCTATATTGACGGGTTCAATCTCTATTATGGCGCTGTAAAGGATACTCCTTACAAGTGGCTGAATCTAAAGGCCATGTGTAAGGGCATACTAGAGTCCCACCATGATATCTTACTTATCAAGTATTTCACAGCTCATGTTCATTCTACTCAATACGATCCTCAAAAGCAAAACAGACAAGAGGTCTATCTAAAGGCATTAGAGGCATATATTCCGGAGATTGAGATTAGGTATGGACATTTCCTAAGCAACCCAAAAAAAGAAAAACAGTAAGGAACTCTCAGAACACGCTAACTTCACTAGAAGGATCAGAGAATCTTTATTGGCGGCTTCTCAACTCCCAGACCCAATTCCCGGAACGCCAATCTTTAAACCCAAGGTGTGGTAAGTCCTATTCCCGGCAATCTCCTCCTCATATACATAGGAACATGGGAATCATGACAAATGCGTCGCAAGCACTGTGAAATAACCGACCCCCAAGATATTGAACGGATTCTCAGTTCAACGACGGTTGGCCGATTGGCTACCAATGGAGCGGACGGTTATCCCTATATTACTCCGGTGGACTTTGTATATCACGCGGGGAACAGCAGCGACTGAGCTTCGAAGTTGGAAAAGGGAGTGTTGATAATGAAAACAAAAAGTAAGAATGGTATTTGCCGTTGTCCTTGGGTTGACTTGAGTAAAGTAGATTATGTTGAATATCATGACAATGAATGGGGCGTCCCAGTTTATGACGACAGGTTGATGTTTGAATTCTTGACTTTGGAATCTGCCCAAGCAGGTTTGAGCTGGTACACAGTTCTAAAAAAAAGAGAGAATTACCGAAGCGCATTTGAAAATTTTCAACCAGAAAAAATTGCCACATTTGATCAGGCAAAGATTGAAGGACTGTTGTTGAATCCTGGGATAATTAGAAATAGATTGAAAATTGAAGCTACGGTAAATAATGCGCACAAATTTCTTGATGTTCAGGCAAAATATGGAAGTTTTTCAAAATATATATGGGGTTTTGTTGGCGGCAAACCCAAAATCAATAATATACGGAAACTATCAGATTATCCCGCAATAAGCAAAGAGTCGGACGCATTAAGCAAAGACTTGAAGAACAGAGGTTTTAAATTTTTAGGTTCAACCATATGTTATGCGCATATGCAGGCTACGGGCATGGTAAACGATCACTCTCATGATTGTTTCCGGAAAAGTGAGATAATTGAGCAATATGGTAATCAAATGTCCGGACAAACAAATTAGTTTACAGGCAAGAGTCTGTTCACTTCGTCGCGTGTCTTATGGAAAACTCTCTACCCAACGTTTCTGCGCCTTAGACTGCGAATATTAAAAGATCATTATCCTGACAGGGATAGTTATTTACAGGATCTCCCAACCCAGCCACAGGTCATAGCATGAACATGTTTTTTACTCGTAGATTGGGGCACAATTTCATATCATCGGATCATTGATTCAAATTAGAAAAATATCGTTCCATTAATACCCGCATATTTTTGTTCACTCCAAGCCTTTGCGCCATCTACGAATACATCGAAGATTGAGCCCCTGTCTTCCTGGATACTCTCTATTCTACCGTTGGTCCGGATGCTTCTAACATCGGCCTCCAGATCGAATCTAAATCTACCCGTCTTAATTCCTGTTGTTAGATTAACGTGCCATCCGAAACCTCTCGAATTGATAATACCGAACGCATAACGGAGAAGATGCTGGTCATGACTATTGCCCGTTACGTAAGACGCATCAGCCTGAATTCGTAATAGAAGAGAAGGGATTGTTAATCCATTGGAGATTTCCCCTAAATTTATGGCTGTATCCAGGATTCCGCCGGCATACAAATGTTGATAGTACTGGCTGAATTCTATATTGGCCCCGGGTAGAGGCAACGAATACCAGCCATATAACCTATTTTCTGAATCATAAATTCCATATTGATAGCCATCAGTGTTGGTAAATTTGAACTGGCTTGTGCGATATCCAGCGACTCCCTTGAGGAATGAAAAACCAGGGATTTGCATATTGCAACTTAAATCTATAATCCAGCATCGGGGCGTTGCCTCCGCTTCCGCAAACGTAGTCTTTTGACCGGGATTGTTTGGGTCCTCCCAATCACTGTCCTGAGCCTTTGAATTGGAGAAAACACTTAGTGTCCCAGACCATTCCATGTTCACTTCCAGACCTGTATAAGCAGCGCCAACTTTGATCGCCAAAAATGTTTGGTCCCAAGGATATTCCAGACGGCTTATTGGGTCTTGCGGACCGTTAGCGGCCGGAAGTTGCCACGATGTAAAACTGTTAAAATATTTCCTGAGCCCCACCATAAGATTCAGGTAGGAATTCCCTGTTGGTTGAGACAAATTGACTGGATTGTAAGATTCTAAAAAGCCTTGTTGTGAATGAGCAAATGGACTCATAGCCAAAAAGATGAATGCGAGAAATACTCCCATTATGGAGAAACGGGCGGACTTCATGTTAATTCCCTCCCGGCAAGACGTAGCAACCCTTATGATAATGCTCGCTTGAGAATCAAGTCTAACATGGGAAAGTTTTTCCAGGCAATCGATAAAAAGCACCATCGTTTGGACCTTTTCTCGGACACTATCAACCTCACTTCAATTACGATCAGCAGCAAAGATTATGATTGACCTGGCGATCGGCGTTGCGTTACGCTCAATGCCCGGAAAAGACAGGCGTTTCCAGTAAATTGAAGGCATAGAAGCCCACATTAAAAAAGACGACTGTGGAGGGGCCT
>JAPLJJ010000291.1 GCA_026388665.1 Deltaproteobacteria bacterium | reverse complement strand
CCTTTATCATTACGTTGGAGTGCATCTTCTCCCATATCCGGGGCACATTCAGGAACGCTGTAGGCGAAATCTCACTCAGATCCTCCTGAAGAGTCGCTACACTCTCTGCAAAATTCACAGTGCATCCTGCCCACATGGGGAAGATCAGAGAAAACATTCGCTCCGCAATATGACAAAGCGGGAGGGCAGACACGAAGGAATCTGTGTGACGGAAGTTCAGGACCTCGGCTAG
This sequence comes from Deltaproteobacteria bacterium, assembly GCA_026388665.1. Taxonomy (GTDB): domain Bacteria; phylum Desulfobacterota; class Desulfomonilia; order Desulfomonilales; family Desulfomonilaceae; genus CAJBEZ01. Next base: position 2,942 of record JAPLJJ010000291.1, on the reverse strand, counting down.
GCCGCAAATCATTGCTATCATGTTCTTGTGGGTAATCATGGCGCCTTTCGGTTGGCCCGTGGTTCCCGATGTATAGACTATAATGGCTGGATCATCAGGCCTGGCGCTGCTTACCATTTTCTCGAATAAATGAGGCTCTTCTGTGTTGAGATCGTAGCCCAGGGCCTCAACATCCTCGAAGCTTATGATCATCGGATCCTTGTATCTGCGAAGCCCCTTCATCTCCACAACTATGATCTTCTTCAGCCTGGGAAGACTGTCCTTGACCTCCAGGATCTTATCGACCTGCTCCTGGTCCTTCGCCACAACAAAGCTGGACTCTGAGTTTTCCAGGATATATCTGACCTGGGAGGCGACATCCGTGGGATATATACCAACCGTAACGGCTGAAGAACTCTGCGTCGCCAGGTCCGCATAAAGCCATTCCCGACAGTTGTCACCGAGGATAGACAGTTTATCGCCTCGCGCTAGTCCGAGTTTCTTCAGGCCGAGAGCGAAACAGCATACATGATCCCAGTACTCATCCCAGGTCGTGCGTTGCCAGATCCCCAGGTCCTTTTCTCTGAGCGCCACCCTGTCGGAATACAGTTTCCTGTTTCTCGCAAAGAGCTTTGGTATGGTGTCGATTTCCATTACCGACCCTTTCACACTAACTTCCTACTGTCCCAGATAGGCTGCAATCACTTTCGGATTTGATTGAACCTCTGATGGAGTTCCCTCGCCGATCTTGGAACCAAAATCCAGAACCGTGACCGTATCGGCAATATCCATGACCACGCCCATGTCATGTTCCACCATGACAATGGTGATCCCCATTTCCTCCTTGATGTCGAGCACAAATCGGGCTATGTCTTCTGTTTCCTCCACATTCATCCCAGCGACCGGCTCGTCGAGCAGAAGGATCTTGGGTTTCATTGCGAGCGCCCGGCCTATCTCCACCCGTTTCTGAATTCCGTATGGAAGAGATCCCACCGTTTTCTTGCGGACTTTCTCAATCTCAAGAAAATCGATAATCCTTTCCACTTGAAGCCTGCTCTCCTCCTCCTGTCTCAGGGCTTTGCCGAAGAAGAGCGAGCACGAGAGAATACCGGTAGTCATGTGCGTATGGCAGCCCAGCATCAGGTTGTCTATGACGCTCATGTTGGCAAATAGTTCTATGTTCTGAAATGTGCGGGCAATTCCCTTTTCCGCAATCTCATTGGGTTTGAGATGGGAAATATTCGCGCCTCTGAGGAGTATTTCACCCGACGTTGGATGATAGACACCGCTGATACAATTGAAAAGAGAGGTCTTCCCGGCCCCGTTAGGGCCTATCACCGCATGCAACTCCCCTTCCCTGACGGTCATGTCCAGTACGGAAAGGGCTATGATCCCGCCAAAACGCAGCGAAAGGTTTTTGATCTCAAGTAGTTCCATTATCTCCGAATTCCGTCAAGACAACCAGCGTTTGCGTCGCTTATAGTGCTTGATACCAGAGTAACTCTTTCTCTCGTGGTCGTCGGTCACACCGAGGTAGAATTCCTTGACATCCTCGTTTTCGAGTAAGCTCTCACTCCGGCCATTTAGGACCATTTTCCCACTCTCCATGATGTACCCGTATTGGGCAAAATTCAGGGCGACAAGGGCATTCTGTTCCACAAGCAATATCGATGTCTTCTGCTCACTGTTAATGCGCCTGAGTATGTCAAAGATCTCCTTTACCAACATCGGCGCAAGTCCAAGTGATGGCTCGTCGAGCATGAGCAGCTTAGGACGGGACATCAAGGCTCTCCCAATTGCGAGCATCTGTTGCTCACCGCCGCTTAAAAGGAGCGCTTGCTGCTTGTAACGGCGACGAAGGTGTGGAAAATACTCCATCACCATCTCGATATCCTGCTTTGCGCCATCACGGTCTCTGCGTGTGTGCGCTCCAATCCACAGATTCTCGACAACGCTCAGGTCGGAGAAAACACGCCTACCCTCTGGGACAAGACAAATTCCCATTCTTACTATGGCGTCAGGGTCTTGAGTAGCGATGGACCGACCCATAAATTCAATGTCCCCCTCTTGAAGTTCGCCATTCTGAAATCTGAGTATCCCGGATATGGTTTTGAGCGTAGTGGTCTTGCCTGCGGCATTAGCTCCCAGCAGAGCTACAACCTTCCCATCGGGAACTTCCAGGGAGATCCCTTTCAGAACCATAATTACATTATTGTAAACCACCTGGATATTGTTTACCTTGAGCATAAATAGCGCTCTCCCGGTCTACGAAGAGAAGGAACTCTAGTGTTTTACATACGAGGATCTGAGAGTACAGTCTAGCTAATTGAACTTAAACTGGCATTGAGCCTTCTGCTACACCCGCTCTAGGACTACGGCAAACCCCATGCCGCCGCCTGCGCAGAGCGAAGCCACTCCTAAATTCAGATTGTCGGCAAGCATGCCGTGGAAAAGAGTCACCAAGAGCCGGCAGCCAGTTGCTCCTACCGGGTGCCCCAGAGCAATTCCGCTCCCGTAAGGGTTGACTTTGTCGCGATCTAGTCCCAGTTCGCGTTCGCACGCTAAATATTGCGCAGCAAAGGCTTCGTTGATTTCAAAGCGATCCATGTCGCCGAGTCCAAGCATCGAGACCTTAATTGCGCCCCTTATGGCCGGAACAGGGCCGATGCCCATGATGTTGGGATCAACTCCCACCACACTGTATCCCTTGATCTGCATCAAGGGCTCGAGTCCCATTTCTTTAGCCTTTTGGAGGGTAGTAACAATAACCGCCGCTGCGGCATCGTTCATCCCGCACGCATTGCCGGCCGTGACCGTGCCATCCTTCTTGAATGCCGCCGGAAGTTTGGCCAATTGCTCCATAGTGACATCTGGCCTGACGTGTTCATCAGTACCGAATAAGAATTGTTCTTTCTTGGATCTCGTTACCGGGACAGGAATGATTTCCGCCTTGAATTTCCCTT
>JAPLJJ010000060.1 GCA_026388665.1 Deltaproteobacteria bacterium | reverse complement strand
TACACGACAGCCGTATTTTTTGGCGATTTCAATTGTAGAGTCGACACTACCTCCATCGACAACGATTCTTTCGATTTCGATACTAGACCCAACTGACGCAAGGCAAGCTTCAATGTTTGCTTCTTCGTTAAGGGTTGGGATTATTACTGAAATCATTTCAATTTTTAAAAACGCATGAGAATGGTAATCGATTTTGATGCTCGATTAGATCTTCAGGTCTATCAAGATCAGACAGCAAAGGTAACAGAACCTTGGTCAGGGACAAACAGGTTATCCGTTCAATAGTCTGATTCAAGACTGAAGAACTGCCCCATTCAATATTTTCAAAAAATGACGGATAGTAAGCACGACTTCCCAACAAGTAATAACCACCATCAAAAGCAGGACCAATAACCACATCCGAGTTATCTAATAGATCAAAAGCCTGAATAAGAATGTCGGGCGTAATATCCGGCGCGTCAGATCCTACAACCACTACTTTAGATGATCCTTGATCAAAGGCGTTTTTAAACGCAATGCTCATTTTATCTCCAAGGTTTCCGTCAATTTGTTGTCGATATAGCAATCCAGGACCAAGCCAGTCCAACATTTGAATATAATTCGCTCCATGAAAATGAATCTCGAGGGCAAATTCACTTTTGGCTTGAGCAATAACCACCTTATTTACAATCATTTCAGTCAGTTTTTCGTGAAGGTGAGTCGAAGCTTCAATGCCGAGCAAAGGAATCAGCCGAGTCTTTACGAATCCTGGAGTAGGATACTTGGTGAACAACAACAATGTTTTCAATGCCATACGCTAACCCTAAGGATGTTTGAAACCTTCTTTACGGAAATTTGAAACAAGTATACAATAAGCTTTGTAATTTTAGTTATTGGGCAAATAGATCGATATTACGATGTAGATTACAGCTTTCCTTAAATTTGCTTGACTGATGGTGAGCCGTGAAATAAAATTATAAGATTATATATCGATCACTGGCTAATTACCGGAGGCTTTAGAATAAATGGCTGTTAAAATAAGGTTGGCTCGACACGGATCAAAGAAACGACCATTTTATCGTATCGTTGCTACAGACTCATTCTCTCCCCGGGACGGTCGTTTCCTCGAAAACCTGGGAACATATGATCCCAGGAACAAAATTAACGGAATTAATCTTAAAAGAGAAGCTATCGAGGACTGGGTAAAAAAAGGCGCGCAACTTACTGACACAGTGAAAAAACTCATGAAAAACACCAGTCACCCAGATCCTGCTCAGTAGTAATCTCAACCAAGCCATTTCCTGTTTTACCTAAAGGAAAAAACAATTCTATTTCCCGAGGTTTGGTATGCGAGAACTGGTAGAATTCATGGCGAGGACTATGGTTGACCATCCTGACGAAGTGAGTGTCTCTGAAAAAGAGATAGAAACAGGTTTGGTCTTAGAACTAAAAGTTGCTCAGACGGATTTAGGAAGAATAATTGGTAAACATGGCCGTACAGCTAAAGCAATTCGGACTGTGCTTAATTCTGCATCCACCAAGAGGAAACAGAGAGTATCGTTAGAAATTGTCGAGTAATTGGTCATTTTCCAAATAGCATTTTATAAATGTTCGTCGATCATCCGAAATAATGTTAACTGACCGATTAGTTGTAGTGGGTAAGGCTCTAAAGCCGGTTGGACTAAAGGGCGAACTTAAAATATACCCATACACGGAATCTTTAGATGTTTTCAAAGATTTTCCCTTTCTTTTTTTTGGAGAAGAATGTTTCGAAGTAAAGAGGGTTCGTAATCATCAAAAATTAGTGGCAATTCTTCTCAAAGGAATAGAAAGCCAGGAAGACGCGGCTAGACTGAATGGTCTTTTAGTTAAAGCATCTGCCCGTTTTTTTACGCCAAAGGAGGAAGACGAATATTACTGGTTTGAACTAATTGGACTGCCGGTATTCAATTTGCAAGGTGAATGCTTGGGAAATGTGGAATCTCTGATCAGGACCTCAGCGCATGATATTCTTCAAGTTCAGACCGAAAAAACAGAGCTTTTGATCCCAATGGTCGATGAAATTGTTCGGACCATTGATTTGGAAAAAGCTCAAATAGTGGTAGATCTCTTGAGCGGAATGGTCCCTGATGATTGACATCCGGGTTTTGACTATTTTTCCAAACATTTTTGATTCTTTTCTGATGTATGGGAACCCAGCTCGAGCGATTCAGATGGGCCTAGTCAAAATTCAGGCCGTTGATCTAAGACAATTTGCCGACGATCCGCGACGAACCACTGACGACTACCCTTATGGTGGTGGTATAGGAATGGTAATGAAGCCCGACCCCATTGTCAGAGGTATTCGGTCTGTTCAAGGCTCGACTAATGAGGTTCAAGTCATTCTTTTGACTCCCCAAGGAAGGCAACTAACACAACAGATCGTCGAGGAATTGTCTAGCAAGGCTAGTTTGCTTCTTATTTGCGGTCGATACGAAGGTATTGATGAAAGAGTAAGATACTTCGTACATGATGAGATTTCCGTAGGAGACTATGTCTTATCCGGCGGAGAAACTGCTTCGATGGTGTTGATGGACGCGATTGTCCGCTTAATTCCAGGGGTGCTTGGATCAGACAGCCGAATAGATGGCGAGTCATTTTACAACGGTCTCTTAGAATACCCACAATACACGAGACCAAGAGAATTTGAAGGCTATGAGGTTCCGAGCGTTTTATTGGAAGGACATCACGAAAAAATCCGTCGTTGGAGACGGAAAATGTCTCTTAAAAGGACAACGAAACATCGACCGGACTTGATCCGGTCGATGACAATTGATAATGAAGTCAAAGAACTATTACAGGAAATAGAATCAGAATCTCTGATTTAATTGGAGTGAGTTATGAATATTTTGGAGCAATTGCAAAAAGAGCAAATACGCATGGACATTCCGGATTTCAGACCGGGCGACACTGTAAAAGTCCATGTTAGAATTGTTGAAGGTAACCGCGAACGAATACAGGTCTTTGAAGGCGTAGTTATTGGCATAAGCAACAAAGGCGCCGGTTCGAGCTTTACGGTTCGCAAAGTGTCTTACGGTATAGGTGTAGAGAGAGTTTTCCCGCATGATTCACCGTTACTTGATAAAGTAGAAATAGTGAGTAGGGGGAGAGTTCGCCGAGCGAAGATATACTACATCAGAAAACTTAGAGGAAAAGCCGCGAGAATTAAGGAGAAAATAACAAGGATTTGAGGCGCTCAGGATGCCGCCTGATAAGAGATATGAACTTGAAGCATACAAATCAGGCGTCAACCTAGTAGCTGGTATAGATGAAGCGGGCCGTGGACCGCTGGCAGGACCAGTGGTGGCGGCCGCTGTAATTTTGTCCCCCAATTCGGGAATATTGGGTCTTAACGATTCGAAACTGCTGACACCAAGTCGACGTGAAAAACTCTTCGCTGCAATAAAACAAGACGCTCTGTCAATAGGTGTGAGTGTCATCCATCCTGAAATAATTAATCGGATTAATATCCTTCAGGCTACGCGATTAGCAATGGCGAATGCGATAAAGGGACTTGATCTTCAGCCAGATCTCCTGCTGATTGATGGTCCGATATCCCTTGATCTGGAAATTCGTCAGATACCTATTATTAAAGGGGATCAATTGTCGGTATCTATTGCTGCGGCCAGTATTATAGCGAAGGTCACGCGTGACAAAATAATGCTGGAGCTACACGAAAAATTTCCTGAGTATCAATTCGATAAAAACAAAGGTTATGGGACGAAGGACCACATTCTGGCTATTCTGGAACACGGACCATGCGAAGCTCACAGAAAGGGTTTCGGAACAGTGAAGAGGTTCTGCCAGGAGAGGTTATTCAAGAACTAATTTTCCATTTTTAAATTTTCAAATGGCTCTAACCTTATATCCGGTGAACTATACAAACCTCGTACTCGAAACATTGTCGTCAATATTTTACCGTCTTTTGTAATCAAATTTCCGAATAACCCTGAAACAATAGCGTCTAGTCCTACCAAAGGGGATACCTGAACCTTGAAATCAATGCGATTCTGATCACTAAAGTACATCCCTGACGCGTCAATTCGCGCGGCGTCTGAGAATAATTTCAAGTCCTTAAATCTCCACTTGTTGTCGAAGACCTCCATTTTCCAAGTGATTTTTTGATAAGGTAACCCTTGCCCGGCGATATCGGGGAGGCGTCCCCTAATAAGAGATCCTAAATTGATAAGAGAAAAAAGTTTGGACAGAATTTCGAACCGATAAATAATTCCGCCAGTTAAAACAACGTCAACAACCCCGGTTCGGTAGATTCCATGGTTTTCAGCGCTTGCCCGGATCTTCCAATCCAGATTTCCATGAACGTTCATATCCCCATCAACTCTCGCTCTCTGGGGATCGGAGACAAAGATACGGTCAAATTTGAGACCATCTCCGTAAAAGTCCAACTTGAGCGGGAGGACGGTTTGAGCCCGGATATCAAAATTAGCGCTTCCGCGCACAATACCATCAGCAAAATTCATTTGCCATTTCGGAGCCTTAATTAGTCCCGAAACACCATCAAGTTCGGCGCGGAAATCCTCGAATGTTCGGTACTCTGTTTTTCCCTTAGAGATATGAACATTTCCAGAGACTTTGGCTCTGGAAAGAAATCGGATCACAGAATTTGTTCGTATCCACTCTTGCCAAGTTATGGAACTTATCTCGCCCGGTGGCGCCGTGAAATCAGTAGTGTCTAGGAATTCGGATTCAATGTTAAATTTTAGCTTCGGGTTATCTGGATCTGTTATAGAAAAATTTCCTGAAACTTGAGAACTTCCGGTTCGAGATCGCTCGATATTAATATTGATAAATTTCGATTTGCGCTGGTAAACGCCCGTTAGCCCTTCAGTGATTTTCCGGAATCTAGGCAATCTTAAGGAAACATGGCTAAAAATTACGTTTGCGTCGATGTTCGACTCTTGATTCCGTTCTTTTCTTAAAGAAAAATCACCTTCAATTCTTCCTCCGGTCTGGAGTTCCAATACTGGATCAGCGAAAGGGATCAGAGCTGAAGTAGGTATGCCTTTAGGAGGCAGATTAACCAGAATCATTCGTTTCCCGTCTTCCTTGAAAAGGGCTTTTGCAGATATTCGCCCTGCCTCTGAAACCAGATATGCTTCTTCTACAGAAAGTCCTTCTTCATTCCTGACCCCTGAGAATTCAACTGTTACCGCTGTCCCAGTTCTTTTCCTAACAAATGATTCGTAAGTGATTGTCACGGGTGAGAGATCTATGATTCCGGTAAAACCTAAATTGGATGGTTTGCCTTTTAAACTCAAGGACACTGGGGTGCTGCCCGAAATGTTCCAACCGCTCGGGAAAAAACTAAATTTTCGTAGATCCGCCGCCCCCAATTTCAGTTCAAAATTCAGATCCAATTCAGGTTGTGAAACATCTCCTTTCAATTCAAATGGACTTTCTCCAAGTAATCCCTTGAGTCCGGAAAAACTGACTTTCGAACCACGGAATCTCATGTCCCCAGCAACTTTTTTTATTGGGAAAGGCAATCCGTCCATGCGGAACTGAAATTCTTCTAATCTAACAAGACCCCTCAATGAAGGATTCGACAAGTTACCTTTGACATCCATTGTGATAGCTGCCGTTCCCTGTGGGTCGATAAGGCGGCTCAAAAGAGATTCAAATCGATGCGAAAAAGATTTATGCAAGAGGACCTCGCGAAGGTCCGACGCGTAGGCGTTAGTAGAAATAAACAGATCAACAGTGGGATTAGTCTTCAAGTTGGAAATCCAACCGTTTATCACAACCGGTGAACTTCCAAGAGAAAGAGTGATCCCCTTAAACAAAGCCTCGGTCGAATTCAGGCGCACAAATCCACTCGCTTCTCTAATAGGGGTTGAAAATCCTGGAATAAAACCTGAAACTCGATTAAGCGCTACATCCAGAGCCATTTCCGAGCTACGGAAATCCCCTTCGAGCAGAGCGCTCAGGTTATTGCTCCAAAAAGAATTAGTTATTTGGAGATTACCCTTCAGATCCACCTGCTTAATTCGATCGCGTTCGGACGCGTGAAATAGACTCAAGGGGAGAAAAGCTGAGATCCTTTCCAGGTCTATCTCTGCTCTTTGCACAGATATCTCGACTGTGGGATTGGGATTCCGACGATTCTTGACCTGGATTTCAAGAGAAGCTACTGCTCCTGGTAGACTAATTTCCTGAAAATCCAGACTTATTGATTGTTGAGATATCGTTCCGGCAAAGCGCGCTCCAATCTTGTCTATAGCCACTTTTGACCGAAGGAGTCGATTGGATTTTAAAAAACCTCCAGAAATTATTGAAACTCCTGAAAATGCCCACTTCCCGGAATCGAATTTAGCATCGGCTGCAAAACTAAAATCAGCCCCGGAAATCGGAATCTCTATCCCGAAATATCTGGCCCCAACAAGAAATGGCATCAGGGGACAATCTGAAAACTTTGCGCTGACAACTCGACCACCTTGATTTTCATCAATAGGGCTTAGTGAAAAAAAACTCCCCTTTATTTGAAAAGAACCTTCAGTAGCCTCTTCCTTGGCCGATCCCTTTACGTCAAAAACCTCTATTCCTGAAGGATTGAAATTCTGAACCCGAATTTCCAGTCCAGTGAAAATTACTTCTTCTTTGTGAGATGACGGAAGTCCAAGTTTTCTATTGACTATAATTCCTTGATGAAGCTCGAGATGTTTGAATTCCAGCTCTAATCCGAATAAGTTGATTGTGGTTTTTTCATTGAGAGAAATACTGTCCGGAAAGCCAGGGCCAGTTTGTAAGAACAGGGTCGGTTCGACAATATTTCCATGATTTATGGATAAAGACCCAAGAAGAATCAAACCAATATCCAATTCACAATCTATTTCCTTTGCCTTGAAAATAGAATTATTTTGGTCAAGATCGGATAACCTGAAATCCTTGAGCGAAAAATTGACATTTCTGAAGGTCAACCAAGATACGGAAAGCTGACTGTAGCTAATCTTTTTCTCGATAGCGGTCTCGATAAGAGAAGTTAAGTATTTGCTCGCTGATTCACTATAAAGAAAGAAAGTTACAAAAACAGATACGAGTGAAATAAAAAACAAGCCTAGTGCGACAAGACCTACCAGAATTCTAACAAGGTATGATTTTTTCTTAGTTTGGGATCTCAAGTACAGTTTGTGGGTTTTATTCATGAAAGTATTGGGAAGACAGTGAGGCAGGGACTCAAGTAAATTTGTAAATATTAAAATAAAAAATTTGTGTCGTTAACCGACACACAAATCTGGTTTTAATTCAACAGACGACAGAGGGGCTTAAATCACCCCTTCTGCCGGACATAGCAAAACTAGAGCCCACTATGCGTAACGAGTTTTCTTCTTCATCCCTGATATTTTACGTCGAAGGATATCGAGTCGCTTTCTCGTAGTGCCTGCGGTGCGTTCCTCGTCCCGCTTTAATCTCATTTGTCTCACTTTTTCTTTGAAAACTCGTACACCATCTGTGGTTTTCTTAGAGGCGGGGGCAGGCAGTCCTTTCTCAACCCTAAGAAACTCTATGATTTCTTGTTTATTCATTCCATGAATACCCTGAACATTAGGTACTTTCATAGCTTCTTCACGCAATTCTTTTATTGTCCAATCATCCAGGGGCTTCACTTTCTTATCTTTGCGTTCTTTCTTTAGACCCATTAATCCTCCTTCAATTTTTCACTCTTATAATGCTAAAAAAAACACAAAGGCAAAATTCATAGAATCGAGATTTTACCTTCCATAAATTGTCAACGTAAGCTTTTCAAGTTTACTAATTATTGTTCCCTGTTGTCTATAATCCGTTTTGTTTTTCGTTCACTTCTAGGAAGAGATCCGCAGGGGACTATTTGAACATCAGGAGTTACAAGAATTTTTGTCTTGATGACATCCTTTACTTTGTGAGCGAGCGAATCACAGATAGATTGATCGGCTCCCTCAGCGAGTTCAACCCTTAAGAGTAATTGGTCTTTGCCTTCAACTCTGTTGAGAACGACCTGGTATTCGCAATTGATATCATCTAATCCACGTAACGCATTGTCAATTTGCCCGGGGTAAATGTTTACGGCCTTAACAATAAACATGTCATCAGAGCGTCCGAGGATACGATCATGCCGAGGCAGAATCGAGCCACACCGACAAGGACCTGGTTTCAAAGCTGTTAAATCCCGTGTCCGGTATCTAATCAATGGAGTGGCCTCTTTTTTAAGAGTAGTCACAACCATTTCTCCGACTTGTCCGTCAGGGACAGGTTCAAGAGTATCCGGATCCAGAATTTCAAGAATATAATAATCTGCCCAGTAATGAATGCCATCATGTTCTGAACATTCAAGGCCGGTACCTGGACCATAAAGCTCTGTCATGCCAGGGATATCATACATGTCCGTTAAATTGAGCAACTTTTTGATCCGCTCTCGCATTGAGTCTGAAGAACGTTCCGAACCATAAATCATTTTTTTCAAATTGATCTTTGAACCTAATTTTCGGCGATCAACTTCTTCTGCCAGCAATAACCCCATAGACGCGGTGCAGCACATAACGGTGCTCTGAAAATCCATGAGAAATTCCATCTGCATTTCCAGATTTCCCGGCCCAGCGGGGACTGCAAGCGCTCCAAATTTTTCACACGCTGATTGAAACGCGACACCTGCGGTCCAAACTCCGTAACCAACACAAATTTGAACCCGATCGTCTTGAGTCAGATCGGCCATTTCATAGCAACGAGCAAAAAAATGAGCCCAATCTTCAATATCATTTTTGGTGTAACAAAGGACCTTGCGTTTGCCTGTAGTGCCTGAAGATGCGTGTAAACGCACAACCTGAGACATTGGCACAGAAAGTAAAGGAAAAGGATAACCATTGGATAAATCCTTAGCCGTAGTAAACGGAAGGCGTTTGAGGTCATCGAGGCTGTTTATATCGTCAGGATAAACTCCTGCTTGATCCAACTTTTTTCTGTAGAAATCACAACCGGAATACGCATGGCTTATGGTCCATTTAAGACCGACAAGCTGATGTTGAAACAATTCCTCCCGAGAAGCGAAAGGAGGCATAAAAGATTTCATTTTGTGGCTCCAACGACAAATAAACTAATCTTGTTTCCTTCTAATCAAACCCCTTGAATGGACCTGGACGAACGGTGTTTCTTGGTTTCTTCTTCCATGATTCCAAAAGTTTCAGAGTTAATGACCACACCGTAATCTCGGGTTGCTGCTTCCAACGAAATCACTCCATTTTTAACTTCCGTAGCGACCAAGGAAGCGGGGCGCAGGTATGGATCACCGTAACCACCACCACCACCAGCTTGTTGAAAATATACCGCGCCGTTGGGCACATTCTCAACAAGATCTTTGGTCGCACACAGATACTTTCGACCATCGGGATATTCAAGTTCTATTTTGTTCAAGGTTCCGTCCATACCACCGTGAGCGCCTCTGGCCGGCTCAATGTCACCATCACCGAAAGTTACTAATTTGGTGTTGTCCGAACCAATAACAAATTCAGTTTCAACTCCTAAACCGCCTCTCCACTGACCAGGGCCACTAGAATCCTGCCAGTATTCATGTTTCATCAGCAAATGAGGGGTCTGCTGTTCGAACATCTCATAATCCTGATCCAGAACTCCACCGGACGCGTCTATCATACCTATGTGGTCATAACCATCAACGCCTTTTATAGCGCCGGACCCACCTTTCAACCCCATAAAACCGATATCGACATAAGGTGTTTTCTTGCGTGGATCAATTCCGGTTGTCAAAGAACACAACAATTCATTCCATTCGGCAGTAACTCTGTCGGGGATGGCAGGCCCCAGGGCGCGCATAATAGCGTCCGCATTGTTTGGACACAAATGATTCCCATAAGTTGTGGCCGCAGGATATGACGCGTTTAGAATTGTCCCCTTGGGAATAGTTATCTTGATTGGACGAACCATGCCGTCGTTGTGGGGCATATTAGGGTTAACCATTTGCAGGAATGTGAGAATGGTCGCGGAAGCGCTTGACGTGTATGTGCCGTTCACAAACCCTGTTGTTTGAGCGTCTGTTCCAGTATAATCAAAGGATATTTCATCATCCTGGACCGTTATTGTTACCCGGATGTTGTATTTTGACCCAAGGGTTCTTCCATCAAAGTAACAGGTAGATTCTCCATGGTACACACCAGAAGGAATAGTGCGAATTTCCGCGCGCATCATCTTTTCAGTCGAGTCAAAAAGATAATTTTTGTGGGCTTCAAAGGATTCCAGACCATACCGTTCCAAAACTCTTAAGAGCCCTCTTTCACCGACTACACACGAGCCGATTTCCGCGCGCATATCCTCTGCCACTATGTCCAAACGAATATTCGCGAATATTAAATCCCAAACATCTTTACGCAACTTCCCTTTTTCAAACACCTTTACAGGGGGAATACGAAGCGCTTCCTGCCATACCTCGGTCGCGTTTGGATTATAACCACCCTGTACAGCGCCTCCGATGTCTGCTTGATGTCCCTTACACGCGGCCCAACCTACTAAGGCGCCTTGAAAAAATATCGGTTTGTAAGCTGCAACGTCATTATTCTGATTTCCCATTGAAAACACGTCATTATGAAAAATGACATCCCCGGGATAAATTTCGTCCCCAAAATAATCAACTATGTATTCACAGACTGGCCCCAATGAAAATGACAAAATAGGGAGATTCTCCGTCTGCTCCAACATTTTCCCCTTTGGGTCATAAAGCCCGGTCACAAAATCCTTGGCCTCACACAAAATAGGGGATCTTGTCGTCATCATTAGAGCGATGCTCATTTCCTCCGTGATGGATTTGAGACGTCGCTGTAAAATTGAGACCAAAACCTTATCGATTTGGACACTCATAAAAAGATCCTCCCCTTCACTTGTTCCTCGGATTTTTTAAGGAACATGGTGAAGCTCCCATAGCGATCCGTCAGCACATTAAATTCGGGAGCGACAAAAGTCGTGGTGTTTACCTGTTCTACTATGGCTGGTCCTTCAATTCTATTTCCAAACTGAAGCGCTAATCCATCGAAAACGGGAACTTCCCTGAACTCCCGCTCATTGGGCAAATACACTTTTCTGTGCTTTTTGTACGACCTAGACGGATCTTCTACGGACAACTTTTGTTCCTGAAATTTGGGTTTTTCCGTTCGGCCGATGCAGACGAGGCGCATATTTATTAATTCGATTGGTGTAACCTGATCTTCAAGTGAGTACCCATATAGAGCGTTATGAGCAGGGTGGAATTTTCTTGCTATTGATTCCAAATCAAACAGGTCAATTTCCTGCGCCGAAAGGTCAACCTCGACCTCGTGGTACTGTTTGATGTATCTCAAATCAAGAGAATAATGATATTCAATGAAAGCTTCATGAATACCTTCTGAATCAAGAAGCCGCGTTCCCTCCTGTTTCATTTCGTCAAATAGACGAGCGAAAACCTGAGGGTCGGCATCAAATAAATTCACGGCGTAAGTCCTGACAAAATTATGTTTCAGATCCGACATCAACATCCCGGCCGCACAGAAAATTGACGATTCCCTTGGCACTATTAGAACGGGATTTTCGAGTTCGAGCGCTATCATGCATGCGTGGTTAGGGCCAGCTCCGCCTGCCACCACCAGAGGAAAGTCTCGCGGGTCCTGACCGTGTTTGACAGCGACCTCACGCACGGCAGCAGCCATATTTACGTTGATGACCCGGTACATCCCCGCAGCGGCTTCGTATAAATCATAGCCCAAAGGTGAGGCGATTTTTTTCTTAATAGCGTCTTCCGCCAGTTTAAGATTCAACCGAATCCTGCCTCCAGCAAAGAAATCGGGGTCAAGATATCCTAGCGCAAGATCCGCGTCAGTACAGGTCGGTTCCTCTCCACCCAATCCGTAGCACGCCGGACCAGGGTCCGACGACGCGCTTTGAGGCCCCATTCGTAATAGTCCGCCTTCGTCTGTCCATCCTATGGAACCGCCACCCGCGCCAATAGTCACGACGTTCAACATGGGTAGGGCCAATCTTAGGCGATTTATCTCTCCAACTGTGGTTGTAAACGGGGTGGAGTCCTTAATCAAAGCGCAATCGAACGAAGTCCCACCCATATCCATTGTTATACAATCTCGATAACCTTGAATACCTGAATAAATGATTCCTGCCACCGGGCCGCCAGCAGGACCGGAAAGAAGAGTTGCAGCCGCGTGTGCCATTGCAAACTGAGGAGATATGACGCCACCGTTTGATTGCATGATCAGAAGAACATTGGGGAAACCGGCCTGATCAAGTTTTTCCAAGAGATTTAAGAGATACTTTTTTAATATTGGACCTACATAAGCGTTTAACGCTGTAGTTGACACACGATCATAGAACCTTATAGAGGGAAGGACTTCAATCGAAACGGAAACATAAGCGTCAGGCATTAATCGGCGGATGATATCTGCGGCTTTTTCCTCATGACAGCGGTTAGCAAAAGAGTTCATGAAACAAATACCTATCGCTTCGATCTTTTCTTTCTTGAAAAGAGAAACCGAAGCTCGAACCTCTTCTTCATTAAGAACCGCGAGTTCTGAACCAGAGTAATCCAATCTCCCTGATACCGGTATCCGAAGATGTCTCGGCACAACAGGCTTCACGTTGACATATCTGTTGTTGTACTGCTCCTCACGAATGCCACGACGCATTTCCAATGCGTCACGAACACCTTTTGTAGTCAAAAGTCCCGTCTTAGCCCCGGAATATGTCAATACCGCATTAGTAGTTACCGTAGTGCCGTGAACAATTACTTCCACATCCTTGAGAAATGCAGTCAAAGACAAAATTTCATCTCTAGCCATTTCTTCTATACCGGACATGGTCGCGATTGACGGATCTCTTGGTGTGGACAATACCTTATAGGTTTTGAATTGTCCGTCAGATCGCGTTAGAAGAAAATCAGTGAATGTGCCTCCTACATCTATACCGATCTTGAATTTCATATCAGCCTCTTGATGGTTTTAGGAAGGACTTGTTCAACGCGTTTAGGGAAACGATTACCGAGCCATGATAAAACTTGATCTGTTCAAAGTCAATGTTAGCGTTGTGCTCTAAGGTGTCGGATAACTCCAGAATATTCGCGAGTAGAAATAAAAAAACAGTGTCTTGATGTAAAATCATAAGTGATGGATTGTCTCGTCATCGTGGTAACAGGATAATTGAATCAGAGAGCTGATTCGAACAGCAAAGTAATATCAAGCTTGAGTCCCGAGTTGTAACGCCAGATCAAACGGGTATTTTCTGGTTTTTGCTGTTTGAGTCACAAATAGCGAGAACTAGATTCTCGAGAATTATCTCCGGCGCAAAAGACCCGAGCTTTGATGATTTAATCTGTATATCCGCAGCTAGAATCGCCTCCATTATTTTGATCAGTCTTTCTAGAGGAAAAGCTTGAGCTGTTTTAAGCAGTTGAAAAAGAGGAAAATCCTTTTGATTCAATAAATTGAGTTTACCCTTTATCGATTTTTCACGTGGCTTTTCAGGTCTGACCTTTGCGGCAAGAGAAACAAATTGATCAAAGGTCATGTCAGGTTTCCAATTAGAACGAAAAACCGTAAATAACAATTCACGAGCGGCGATAAGCTTCCGAAATTCAGATGCCATGGCTGCCAAGCTCTGTAAGGGATGATCAACAACCTGCAAATTTTCGTGAAGAGCGATCAACAATTTTTTCGGGTTGGATTCCCGTATGGCCCTTGCTAGGTCAAAAAAAGCCGCTTCATGAAAATCTGAAAATAAATCTTGAACATCGTGAACAGAAATTTCGGAACGCTCTCCCAAATAGGAGACAAGTTTTTGAAATTCACTCCTGATTCGACGGAGGTCTTTGCCTGATCTCATAAAAGCGAGATCCAACGCTTCCGAAGAAATGGTCTTTTCTTGAACCCTTAAGAATTCTTTGACTGCTCGTTGGAAGTAGGCTTTGTCAAGCTTCACGGAAGATTTGTCAAATCTTGGTTTTAATTCCTCAACCTGTCCTCGTTCCTGAAAAGCCTTGTAAAGCCTGTTCCTTTTGTCCACCGAGGCAGCGGTTACTATGAGGTAAGCATCTTCCGGCAAACCGTTTTGAACAAGCTCAAATATAACATTCTCATCACCGGACGATATTGATCCTGAAAAATCAGAGGAGAAAGCGGCGCCGGCCTGCAAGAGCGTTTCACGGTCAAGAGCGTCAAGACGCGAAACCTCATCAATCTCATTTAACCAATCACTCGCAAAAACCCCAGGATCGGTCATTGCGCCCACTGAACCGGCTAGTTGTTTCAAATAACGATACGCGATCTTGGAATCCCCTGCTTTCCACGCATCGATGACACGTTCAATAATCTTTGAAAGATTGGCTTGGCTCATGAACAGAGTAGTCTGCTCAACAAGGGCCACTCGAATCCCCCCAAAGAGAGGTCTGTTTAGTAAGTGTGTTACAAGATCACCGACATCGAGGTTTGACCCATCAAAAATCTTAAGATTGGTAGCTTTGGTTGCCGGATCGAGAAGTGTGTCCACCAATCCGGACACCCTGTCGGTAACCAGAAACTCGTCTCCATGAAACAAAATCAACTCTTTTATGTTCTGACCCATACTGGCGCTTTTATGGTCATGTACCGACAAACATAAGAACGGAGCCCCACATTAATACTATCCAATGAGACTCGGCCACTGTTTCTTGACGAGGGGTTCCGGCTGTTATACTTAACAGGCCCTGATTTACGGATTACCTATTTTCAATCTTTTCTTTGGAGGATTCAGCAGGCGAAGTGGGCTGAGCTGGTGGAGGAGTCGGCGCGTCATCCGTTTCTAAACTCCGTTTAAAACTCTTGATACCTTTTCCTATGCCGCCCATAATTTCCGGGATTCTCTTAGCCCCAAAAACCATTACGACAATGATTAAAATGATTAATAACTCAGGTAATCCTATTCCCGCCATGAAACGGCCTCCGTATTTCTAAGAAAAAAAGTTTTTTGCGAACTTTCATAATCCCTCATGGTCATTATAAATACATAAGGGTAATTCGTCAAATGATCTTAAGAGCTGGATCGTCGCGCGGAAAACGACACGCATGTCCATTTTTGGACAGCAGCTTTATGGTATTGAAAAAATTAACGAATAGCGCGAAAACTCATATAGTGGCGTCGGATCTTGTACAATAAAATTAGACAAAACGGACCATGTTTGATCGTAACGGATTGAATTTATAATTGATTATGACAGAGACAACGATTTGGCACCATAGTTGCTCTATCAACTGGCATGAAACTCTTAAAGGAATTGAAATATGAGCCAGAAAAGTAATAAGCAGGATAATAAAGAAGAACGCCAGGAAGAAGTTATCGCCACTCTTATCAATCCTATCCACGTCTTTTCAGGGGCCGTACAGGTTAAGGATTATATAATAGCGCAAAAACAGCTTCTGCGAGATTTTGGAGAAGACATTTACTTTAACTGGCAGCTTGAAGTGCTTCATGCGGAGATTGCTTCAATAATTGAAGAACTCAAAATCGAAGAGACAGGACCGCGTCCAAACACTAATATTGTTGGTCAGGCCTGATCAGAATAGAAAGAAGTAAAAAGTGTCTGTTGGCGATTTGTCGCTAACATATAACGCGGCTTCGGAGGAAAAGGTAGGACAAAACAACCCCTGTTACATGGATTAGATTATTTGATGTATCACGCCGAAGAACGGGAACCACATGGTTTCCGTTCTTCTTTTTGTTTATTATCGATGATCACTAAAATTTATGGGTTGAAGCCTAGGTACGAAAATTATATAAACCGGAACATCTAACCGCCACTTTATGAAAGGTGGTTTCGCTATGGGTTCAAGAAAAGCCCGACTATTATTGATTCTCATATTAATCTGGGGTGTCTCTGTTTTATCTAGTGAAGCGTTGGCCCAGGAACCGTTCACTGTGACTTCCTGGGGAAGATTTTTTTCTGGAATTGAATCTGGATATCAGTGGATATCGGGTGATTTTGTTATCCCGGCAGGAGGCCGACCAGGGTCAGGCGCGAGAATTTATATTGGGCCTGACCTAGGGGTAGATCAGGCGGAATCTCTTTCGATTGTGGCTGACGCAGAAATTCTGGACACCCACTATTTGAACATCGATTATTTTATGTGCCTGGCCACAGGACTCAAAAGGGTTCAGCGAGACCTGCTTTTTCATAATCGACTGTATCCGGAAAATTCTCTTGTAGATACTCGCGTGGATATGAATTGGTTGAGAACCACATACGCCTACAAATTTTTGAATATTGAATCCTGGCGTATCTGTCCTTCAATCGGGGTTCACTATGTTCGTTGCGGCGTGTCTCTGAACGGCGAGAATGAGGAAGGAGCAAATACTTCAAACACAAGAAAACTGGACGCGATTTTTCCTACAATAGGAGTACAAGCAAGGTATTTAGCCCCGTATGGATTGGATTTTCGCGCTGAATGGGAGGGCATGCATCTTATTACAATGGGCCTAATTTCAAATTTTCATTTGTCCAGTAGTTGGGAAATTTATCCCGACATCAGATTGAGTTTTGGGTTTACGAATAGGCTTGTCAGTTCAATTGAGGACAATCAAACATTGAATAATGAATGGTTTTATAATCTTACAGGTTTTTCAGGAGGGCTGGCCTTCGGTTTTTAGTAAACGAAGCCTATTGGGGAGATTCTACAAGACGCGTATTCTTGCCCGGAGCCGACGCCTTTAGGAATGAGGGTCTGGCAATTGGACCGACACCCACAGGTTTAATTGCAGCAAATGCAGAATATAAATACTGTATTTTTCTGATCAATCCATCATGATATTCTAGGGCTTCGGGGAAGCAAATCGCATGATAAGTAATATCCAACGATGTGTATCCACTGCTTCCAAGATCTATGTATCGTTCCTCACTTGTATAATTCGGATCGTAAACCTTGAGCAAGTTTTTCTCAGGGAGCCACGCAAATGCCAAGACCGCATGCAAAACAGCCCCGGAGGCCCCCCTATTCATTAGTAACACGATACGTGGCTCGCCGGCGGTCAATCCACTAACGAGTTTACGAAAAGGTTCAGAATTATTTCCATTATACCGATTACAAAAATCCGCCTGGATCCTCACTAAGTTCTTGCTGTAAAATTCCTGCAATTGCTTCGCTATCTTGATTTGGGTTTTGTCGTTCAACATTTTTCTTAATGGAAGGCCGTCAGGTCGGTTTAGATAATACCAGCGGGCGAACGCTGCAATGGCGAAACAATATCCAGGAGCATTGGATATCGTGAAGCTGTCTTGTGCAATATCAAACGAAGCTCGAGCCGAATTACTTATTATAGCTTGAGAAACACTTAGAAGAGCTACTAAAAGCGCGCACAAAAATACACGCTTCAGGCTGAAAAAGCCCTTCATAACTAATACTCCGTGTAGGTAAGGATTTCCTAATTATTATATAAAAAAACGCATGATATATCAAGTTATAATGGCGGAAATTCAAAGACGGGTCTATGAAGTAAAAATTCCTTCACTTATCTATTATTGAAATGATAAAAAGAAAAGTTCAAACTATCCGTAGCGTGGTTATCCCTTTTTGGTTCAACCGTTGACGAAAACCCCCTCTGACGGTATACGGATTCTTGATAGATGACTTCTTAAACGAATAAAGGAATTCAAATACTTCTGGGAAGAGATTGATATGAGTATTCTTGATCTGATTGGCAATACCCCCTTAGTGGAAATTCGGAATCCTAATGGTTCCAATCGCGTACGGATTTTAGCGAAATTGGAGGGTAACAATCCTGGTGGAAGCATAAAGGACCGTATAGCTTTCTATATGATTCAGAAGGCTGAAGAGCGAGGATTAATAACAAGAGATAAAATTATACTAGAGCCTACTTCAGGCAACACAGGCATAGGATTATCTATGGTCGCGGCCACCAAGGGATACAGATGTCTCTTGACTTTACCAGGTTGCGTAAGCTTAGAAAGGAGAAACACACTAAGGGCGTTCGGGGCTGAATTAGAAATTACCGAATCATGTGAAAGCACCGATGGCGCAATAAGGCGCGCCAAGCAGATCTTTGAATCTGATCCTGACAAGTATTTTATGCCAAACCAGTTCGAGAATTCCTCTAACTGGGAAGCTCATTATATGACGACCGGTGTCGAAATTCTGGAACAGACCAAGGGTGAGATAGACGTATTCGTAGCAGGAATGGGGACAACTGGAACTCTGATGGGTGTTTCAAGGCGTTTGAAGGAAACGAATCCCTCGATAAAAGTTGTTGGAGTCGAGCCAGTCGAAGGACACGCTATTCAGGGTCTCAAAAACATGAAAGAATCCATTGTGCCCAAGATATATGAACGATCCCGTATTGATGAAATAATTGAGGTTAACGATGAACAGGCGTACAATACCGCTCGATGGCTGGCACTTACTCAGGGCATTTTTGTTGGGATGAGTGCAGGAGCTTCTGTCTACGGCGCTGTTCAGATAGCTAAGACTATTGATAACGGAACGATTGTTTGTATTTTACCGGATCGGGGAGATCGTTACCTAAGCACAACTCTATTCAAATCGATATGCGCCAAGTGTCCCCCTTAATCGATGGGGGAAAGGTTTTTTAGACTAGAAGAATTCGTAACACTCACCAGGCCCGAATTTGGTGGAATCAAAGAAAAAAACCCGAACCCCGTTGTGATCGGGCAGTGCGAACTTAACAGTGTTTTTGGCTCCGGAATTTAGAAGAGGACTGGAATTCAACAGCTCGAACGCCACTAAACGTCCGTGCTGATAGATAGGAACAGCTTCTACGACTACTCCGTTAACCGTCCAAATGGGTCTGGGAATAAAAAAAGTGTACACCGGGTATGTGCCGATAGCTTCAATTGAAGGACTTAATGCCCCAGAAGAAGTCTTGCAGATTCTAACACTAGTTGTTTTCCAGGGATTGGTAGTTGAGGTACCGCTCTGAGCGTTAAGGAATTCAAAAAGGCAAGCGCTAGTAAGCGCAAACAATAATAAGGTCGCAAAGCAAATGCGCAACAACTTATTCATATCCGCTTACGCTCACGCCTGCAAGGGGCCAATTATGTTTGAAATGACCACTCTGACTTAAGGGCTTTTTGACTAAATCGATGTGTCAGGTTTCAGGGTCGCTGAAATCTCTTTTAGATGAACATATAGCTGAATTTGCTTGAAAACACAAGGAAATAAATCATTCGTCGTTGACTGTGATAGAAGAGTCAACTAATATCAAATGGTTTTCTTAACACCGCAGGGGAGGTTTAACATGCCAGTAAGAATTGCAATAAATGGTTTCGGACGCATCGGCAGAACCGTAATGCGAAGCGCTCTAGCCAACTCCAAAATTGAGGTTGTCGCTGTAAATGACAAAATGGAACCGAAGTTAATGGCCTTTTTGTTCAAACATGACTCTGTGCATGGTCCATATCCCGGGAATGTATCTTTTACTGAAAATTCCTTGAAAGTTGACGGCAAAGAAGTCAAGGCCCTTAAAATTACGGATGATTTGCTGAACCTTCCTTGGGCTGACCTCAAAATAGATGTTGTTTTGGAATGCACGGGTATCTTCAGAGACAAGGAAAAAGCCGGAAAACATATTCAAGCCGGGGCTAAAAAAGTTATAGTTTCCGCTCCAGGAAAGAATATTGATGGAACCTTTGTAATGGGAGTTAATGACAACGCCTATGATTCATCCAAACACGACGTTGTTTCAAACGCGTCTTGCACTACAAACTGTCTCGCGCCTTTAGTAAAAGTTTTGCATGATGAGTTCGGGATCGAAAAAGGAATGATGAACACAATCCATTCTTACACAATGGATCAGAGTTTATTGGATACGGTACACAAAGATTTTCGTAGAGCCAGGGCTGCTGCGATAAACATGATTCCAAGCACAACCGGAGCGGCTGTTGCAATAGGATTGGTTATTCCCGAGTTGGCCGGAAAACTGGATGGTCTGTCCATACGAGTTCCGACACCGAATGTGTCGCTTGTTGACTTGACCGCTACGCTGAAGAAAAAAGCGACCATAGCTGAAGTAAACGCCGCGATGAAAAAAGCATCTGAGGGCTCTCTAAAAGGGATCCTCGCTTATATTGAGGACCCACTGGTGAGTTCGGACTTTATAAACAGCACTTATTCTTCACTATTTGATTCTTTGTCCACAATGGTAGTGGGAGAAAATATGGTCAAGGTCTTGTCCTGGTATGACAATGAATCGGGGTATTCTACAAGGATGACGGATTTGGCCGCGTTCATTGGCGAGAAGTTAAAATAAAAAAGAAGCGAATTTTTATTAAACCGGCCCTGATATTTGTTTGGACAAGCGAGGGCCGGTTTGTTGTCTTGGCGCCAATTTGTTAAAAGAGGAGCGCAAACATGGCAGTGAAATGCATTACCGATATCGACATCTATAATAAGAGGGTCTTGTTCAGGTTTGATTTTAATGTCCCTTTGGATACCACCGGCGCTATCAAAGATGACACCAGAATCCGTAGGGCTTTGCCTACTATCAAATACGCGATTGGAAAAGGGGCCAGGCTAGTTCTCACTTCTCACCTTGGAAGACCCAAGGGGGAGATAAAACCGGAACTTAGCTTAAAACCCGTAGCCAGTCGACTGTCTGAATTGTTATCTGAAAAAGTAGCATTTATTGATGATTGTGTTGGCCCCAAAGTTCAGGCCGTGGTGAACGCTCTCGAACCCGGCGATGTAGTGCTTTTAGAAAATGTGCGTTTTCACCCCGAAGAAACAAAAAACGATCCAAAGTTTTCGGCAGAATTAGCCAAACTGGCTGATGTTTATATAAACGACGCGTTTGGAACCGCACACAGGGCTCATTGCTCGACAGTGGGCATCGCTGAGATGGTAAAAGAAAAAGGAACTGGTTTGCTCATGAAAGAGGAATTGGAAAACTTGGGAAAGGCCTTTTCCGATCCTAAAAAACCAGTGGTGGGTATTCTTGGAGGAGCCAAAGTTTCCGACAAAATTAGTGTCCTCAAAAATATTCTGAATAAAATGGATGTGGTATTGATTGGTGGCGGAATGGCCAACACTTTTCTCAAGGCTAAAGGACTGGAAGTAGGTCTTTCTCTCACTGAAGAGGACATGATTCAGACAGCGAAAGAAATAATGGAACGAGCGATTCAGACAAAATGTTTATTTTGTTTGCCTGAAGACGCGGTAGTAGCTCCCGGCATAGAAAATGGGCAGGAGGCCAGAGTGGTTCAGGTGAAAAACATAGGATCCAAAGATATGGTGTTGGATATCGGTCCGGCCACTGTCAAAAAGTTCACCGCGGAAATAGAAAAAGCCGCAACGATTGTTTGGAATGGCCCAATGGGGGTTTTCGAGAAGGATGCGTTTAAGCAGGGAACCATGAATATCGCCAAAGCAGTGGCCTCGTCAAAAGCGTACTCGGTAGTCGGTGGAGGCGATTCTGTCAGGGCAGTTGCTCAAGCAGGCGTTTCAGATGAAGTCTCGTACATCTCCACTGGAGGTGGGGCATTCATGGAATTCATGGAAGGAAAAATTCTACCGGGTGTAGCGGCTCTTGAATCCTGATAAAAATGTTTTTTTGCCACTAGCCTGGAAACGAGAAAGGAACGTGAAATGAGTGAACGAAAACCAATTGTGGCGGGCAATTGGAAAATGCACAATAATACTGTTGAGACTCGCAACTTGATTCGAGAAATAGTCAAAAAAGTGAAGAACTCAGGTGAACAATGTGAAATTATAGTTGCGCCTCCGTTCACTTCAACCGCGCACGCGGTTGAAGAGGCTAAAGGAAGCATAATTCAAATAAGCGCGCAGGATCTTTTTTGGGAAGACAAGGGGGCTTTTACGGGAGAAATCTCCGGCCCGATGTTAAAGGAAATCGGCTGTTCGCACGTTGTAATCGGTCATTCAGAAAGAAGGCAGTACTTTTGTGAGACTGATGAAACGGTGAACAAAAAGATTGGCGCTTCGATTAGAAACAGACTAATACCGATTTTTTGTTTAGGCGAGACCTTGACTGAGAGAGAAGCGGGGGCGACTTTCAATGTTCTGAAAAGACAGTTGGCACAAGGGTTGAACGCCATAGAGATACAGAATCCTGTGAATTTCGTAATCGCCTATGAACCGGTATGGGCCATAGGGACCGGGAAAACCGCGAGCCCTGAACAGGCACAGGAAGCGCATGCTTTTCTTCGAAAGGAACTGGCTAATCTACGAGGAGAGAGCTTCGCAGTTCAGACGCGAATTCTCTACGGAGGCAGCGTAAAACCGGATAATGCGCGGGAACTGATGGGTTGCCCGGATATTGACGGAGGATTAATTGGAGGAGCATCATTGAAGGCAGTGGATTTTGTGGGTATAATTGAACAAGGAACAGGTATCTAGAAGGGAACTAATGAAATGCTTACCGCTATAATTCTTATAGTACATGTAATTGTATGTTTTGCGTTGATTCTAATCATATTGCTTCAGACGGGTAAGGGAGCGGACATTGGGGCAGTATTCGGGGGTGGTTCCAGCCAGACGGTCTTTGGAAGTACCGGCGCTGCGACCTTCCTCAGCAAGGTCACAATCACCGCTGCCGTAGTATTCATGGTCACGTCCTTTGTGCTGACATATTTTTCAGGTCGAGGATTGGTTGTTCAGGATCACTCGGTAATGACGGAACAGACAGTTCCGATTAGTGCACCGATAGTGCCGAGTTCGGATAGCGCTACTCCAGGAAAAGACCAGAGCGCCCCAATAAATTCGAATGAGCAGAGCGGAAACACGGGAGAGAAGTCTTCTGGAAATCCGTCCTCGAACCCTGGAACAGGTGAAGATGCCAAATAAGGCGGTAAGAATTTAATAACACGAAAGAAAACCCTATGTTTCACGTGAAACATAGGGTTTTTTGTACCAAATAGCAACTAAATTCACGTGAAATTAATGTCCGATAAGCCTGCTTCCAATATCAGAAACAAAAGATTTTATAGCGCGAAAAGCCGTTACCATCTCTCTCAGAGCTTCAATATCTTCATCAGACAATTCACCAGAAACATCAATACCGGAAGATTCCACAGCAACTTTCTGCTCAACAGGGGCAACGGGTTTGGGTACCGCCTTGAGGACAGGAACGGGTTCTGCTGGCTTCTCGACAGCTACCGCCGGCTTTGCGGGTACAGCAACTTTTTCTACAGGTTTGGAAGCTGGTTTAGCCGGAGCTGCTGCAGCGGCCTTGGCCGGTTCTTTTGGGGCCTCGCCTGATAGACTTAGGTCAACTTCCATTGACGCTAGGTCCGTCGGCTGGGTTATCTCTCCTAAATACTTTCTGACATGCTCCAGTGTC
>JAPLJJ010000261.1 GCA_026388665.1 Deltaproteobacteria bacterium | reverse complement strand
TATTGAACAGGCAATTGTTGAGGGTTTTTCAGAAGAGACCGAGCTACTCCTGCAGGGCAGGCTCTGGGATCAGGCCCCTGAAATAGATGGAAAGCTCTATATTACGGATGGAACAGCAACGGTAGGTGAGATAACCAAGGTACTCATAACAGGCGGAAATGGTGTTGACCTGTTCGGTGAGATACAAAGATAATGTTCAGCAGTTTTACTCTTTTTGTTGACCCAATCTGTAATAGGTATCTATAAATCTGACGAAGTCATCTCGAGGGACAACGTGACGAGAGATCTTTCCCCCTTTTGGGATAGATTTCGCCGCTTGTTAAGATTTCTCGTCGCGGGGTCCTCGAAATGACATTTACGGGTTCCGTCATTTCGAACTCAGTTGAGAGGCGGACCAACCTAAGAAGGACCGCCTCAGTTATTTCCAGCCTACTTTAATTAGTAGCGGGTTTCTGTTTCGATTTTTTGGCCGGCTTACGGGATTGGCCTGATGATTGGTAGTTGTACTGCTGCGGAGCAGCGTAACCATAACCGTCCGGGGAAGCGCCATAACCATAGTAGGACGAATAACCGCCGGCAGAATAAGAGCTTGATGATCCTCCTGACCAGGAGGGGAAACAACCCGCTCAACTAGAGAAAGCCACGGAAGCAAGTCCCAAGGTGGCCACTGTGACGACTAACAAAATTAGAATTTTTTTTGACAAGTTTTTCCTCCTTACCTATCGCCCAATAAATAAACGGTAATAGAATGTATTGAAAAAAGCAATTTTGTCACTCTTTTTTTCGACTCCGCACATAAAAAATGTTCTTGTTGAGAATTAATATCATTCATATCAAGATATTATTGTTATTCATCAAGTTCTAGAACCGTTTCGTTTAACGATCAGTAACATGACCGACCAATTTGGTTTAAAATCAATTGACCGTGGTTGCTTTGAAGAGGTTAATTGGATTACACTAAATTTTAATTGTGACTAAAAATGGCAACCCACATAAATACGATACCTCAAGAAAACTGGCATTGAATATGGAGATCGATTGATGGAAGCACTTGGCATGTGTCTGGGAGCTTCAACTTTAAGTATTTGTCGAGTAAGGCGTGAAGGAGACCGCATTTCGGTTGTGGACGCCACGACAATTACCCACGAAGGAAATCCCAGAAAGACACTTCTGGAAGCTCTCGAACGAATACCTGACATACGAACCGTTCCACTGGCAGTAACTGGTCGAAAATTCATTAATTTCATAAAACTGACTACCATTTCAGAACCTGAAGCTGTCGAGATGGCGGTACCTTTCTCGTTGCCTGACAAGAGCAAATACAGAGTTGTTGTAAGTGCGGGCGGCGAAACCTTTATGGTGTATCACCTTGATGAAGACAACAAGATTCAGGGAATTCAGACTGGAAATAAATGCGCATCAGGTACGGGTGAATTTTTCCTTCAGCAGATAGGCCGAATGAATCTTGGTCTTCCGGATGTCGAGCATCTCGGTGTGGCGGAACATCCTCATAAGGTCTCCGGCCGTTGTTCGGTTTTTTGTAAGAGTGACTGCACACACGCCCTGAACAAAGGTATTCCAAAAGATCAGGTTGTCTCAGGCCTAGCCATGATGATGGCAGGGAAGATCGTTGAGTTGTTGAAAAAACTGCCTAAGAAATCCGTGGCGCTCATAGGTGGTTCATCTCTCAACAAGATCATGATTAATTATCTGTCACAGGAAATTGAAGACTTATTTATTCCCGAACAGGCCCCGTACTTCGAAGCCTTGGGCGCGGCGATCTGGGCGTTGGACAATCAGACAACACCGTATTCCGGAACTGCGCACGTTTATGAGAAGAAGACTTCTGCATTCAGTTATCTTAAACCCCTTTCGAACTTCCGAGACCTGGTCAGTTTCAAGGAGCGCCCACGTGGGGTGGCTCAAAGCGGTGACACGGTAATATTAGGCCTTGACGTAGGTTCCACTACAACCAAGGGCGTCATCATGAGACGTAGCGACAAGGCGATCCTGGCCTCTGATTACCTGAGAACTGATGGTGACCCTGTCGGCGCGTCACGAAACGTTTATCGCAGTTTATTGGATCAACTCGACTGCGACATAAACATAGTGGGATTAGGCGTTACTGGATCAGGCCGGCAAATTGCTGCTTTGCACGCTTTGACCGAGGGCGTGATAAACGAGATCATCGCTCATGCAGCGGCAGCGGTCCATTTTGATAGGGAAGTTGACACGATTTTCGAAATCGGTGGTCAGGACGCAAAATACACTTACATCACTAACAGTGTTCCGAGCGATTATGCCATGAACGAGGCATGTAGCGCGGGGACCGGTTCATTCCTCGAAGAGTCGGCCAAGGAAAGTCTTGGTATCAAAGTTACCGATATTGGGTCCGTAGCCTATACGGCTACAAATCCTCCAAATTTCAATGATCAATGTGCGGCTTTTATTGGTTCAGACATTAAGAACGCGGCTCAGGAAGGGATCCCTGTAAACGATATAGTCGCGGGGTTGGTTTATTCAATCTGCATGAATTACTCGAATAGAGTGAAAGGTAATCGACCAGTCGGCAAAAAGGTATTTATGCAGGGGGGCGTTTGTTACAACGAGGCCATACCCGCCGCAATGGCCGCGTTGACCGGCAAGGAAATAGTGGTGCCACCAGAACCGGGATTAATGGGCGCTTTTGGTGTGGCGCTGGAAGTTGACCGTCGTATAAATCTCGGGCTCATGAAGGAAGAACATTTTGACCTGAAACAACTCGCAAACAGAGAGGTTATTTACAAAAAACCTTTTATTTGCGGTGGTGGTAAAGAAAAGTGTGACCGTCGTTGTGAAATAGCCCGTATCGAACTTGAAGGAAAGACTTATCCGTTTGGAGGAGCTTGCAACAGGTATGTCAATCTGATTCGCAACGTCCAATATGACACAAAAAGTCTGGACATGGTTGACTTTCGTCAAAGGTTGGTGTTTGAGGACCTTGCGAGTGAGGCGCCATCAGATCATCGACCCACAATAGGGTTGAACAGGTCTTTTTTGATCAATACTTATTTTCCGCTTTTTAATCGTTTTTTTGGTGAACTCGGGTTCCGTGCAATCCTTCCTGACAGCATTGATCCGGAAGGCAGCGATCAACAAGGGGCAGCATTCTGTTTCCCGGTCGAAATAGCTCACGGTTACATGTCAAGCCTCGCGCAAAAAAAACCAGACATTTTCTTTCTTCCACATATCCGCGGAGTTCCCACTGATAACGAAAATTCCGATACTTGCACTTGCGTCTTTGTACAGGGGGAATCTTTCTACCTTCCAACCGCTTTTGAGCAGCTTCAGTCCAAGAAAATTCTTCGTCCCTTCCTCGACATGAGCCGAGGTTTTGAATCGTGCAGAGACGGTTTTTTAAGCATGGCCTCAGAGCTTGGCAAAAGCAGAGATGAAGTGCTAAAAGCATTTAAGGCCGCAGTTCTAGCTCAGGAGGATTTTAAAACAAAGCTCAGGGCAAGGGGAGCTGAAATCTTGAACGAGATTGAAGCTTCCCCTGATACCACAACCATCGTCTTATTCGGGAGACCATACAACTCATTTGTGCCGGAAGCGAATAAGGGTATCCCCGCAAAATTTGCGTCCAGAGGATATCGAGTTTTACCTTTCGATATGTTGCCTTATGAAGATCAAAGCATGGACGACCAAGAAACCATGTACTGGTCTATGGGAAGGATGATTCTGAAGGCAAGTAGATTTGTAAAGAAGCATCCTCAACTGTTTGGGGTTTTCATTAGCAACTTTTCGTGTGGTCCAGACTCTTTTATCGTTGGCTACTTCAGAGACGAGATGGGTCGAAAACCCTCTCTAACGCTTGAACTGGACAGTCACACAGCGGATGCAGGGCTGGAAACCAGAATCGAGGCTTTCCTTGACATTACTCATTACTATAGGGAGCTTCAAAGCCAAAAGAAGATCGTGCCTCTTCGCAGGGAGTTCAAAGGTGCTTACACCGGCATGGTGGCCGGAAAACCCTGCGTAATAACGCCCGATGGAAATAATTATCCATTAAACCACCCTAATGTCCGCGTGGTCTTGCCGGCTATGGGGAGATTTACACACCAGGCGCTTGTCAAGACTTTCGAAAAAGTCGGGATTAACGCCTATGGCCTGCCCCCGGCTGACGAGGAAGTATTAAAAATAGGTCGTGGGAATTCCACTTGCAAAGAGTGCCTGCCGTTACAAACAACCGTTGGGTCCATGTTGAACTATTTCTGGAAGGTACGGCCCGAAGATGAAATCACCGCCTACTTCATGCCTGGCGCAGCAGGCCCATGCCGGTTTGGCCAGTACAATGTTTTTTCCCGACGCCTGATTGAACGTCACGAAATACCTAACGCTGCCGTTCTTACTCTAAACGCTTCTAACGGTTACATGGGGCTCGGTGACAGGTTTACATTGCCCGCGTGGCGAGCAATCCTAGTCGGCGATGTTATGTATGAGATCTGGTCCACAATTATTGCGGCTGCTGAAGATCGTGAATCTGCTCTCAAGATCTTTTTTCAAGAATGGAATTCACTCGTAGATGTGATCCATAAGTCGTGGAAAGAAATTAAACGTCAGATTCGCTTATCGGCAGTCGAACTATCCAGGATACCGCTCAAAGCGCCATACGAAGAGATACCCAAGATCTCGTTGATTGGTGAGATTTACGTCAGAAATGACCCCATCTCATTGCAGAAACTTGTCGAAAAGATGTCTGATCGTGGCTTCATAGTCAGAACATCTCAAACCAGTGAGTGGATTAAGTACGTTGATTGGCTCATCAAGACAGGAATCGAGGGTGATTCCAGAGATATTCCTTTCTGGGTGCGGTATTTTGTTAAGAGACACTTTGACAAAAAGGTAAGAAAATTATTCGAGCCTTCCGGCCTGTTTTTCAATGAGATATTGGAAGTTGATGATCTAATAAAAGCAGGAGAACGCTACATATCTCCTAAACTGACCGGAGAAGCTATACTCACCGTGGGAGCGGCCCTTCATGAAATTTTGCACCCCTCTTGCGGGATCATCTCCATCGGTCCGTTCGGATGTATGCCTACACGGGTTGCGGAAGCCATCTTGTCCGAAAAATTCACCGTGGGTGAAAAACTGGCTTCAATGGGCAATAACGGTTCAGGACCAAACATGAACAGCCCCATATTTAAGAGCCCTGATCGTAAGCTGCCTTTTCTCGCGATAGAGACAGATGGCAACGCTTTCCCGCAGATTATTGAGGCGAGG
>JAPLJJ010000278.1 GCA_026388665.1 Deltaproteobacteria bacterium | reverse complement strand
GTGAAACAGATGTGGACAGCCCATGACTGTGGAACGGTCATAAACCCAAGGAGCGTTGAGGGACAACTCGCGGGCTCCATTCAAATGGGACTCGGTTATGCTCTTTCAGAGCAATTCGTCATGGAAGGGGGAAAGACTCTAAATACTAGCTTCGTGGATTACAAGATGCCCACCGCGGCCGACATGCCACCAAGCGAAGTGGTTCACGTTGATACCTATGAACCGGAAGGGCCAATGGGGGCCAAGGAAGCTGGAGAGGGCCTTGCGTCTCCTACAGCGCCCGCCATTTCCGACGCCGTCTATCATGCTACCGGTTACCGATGCATGGACTTGCCGATAACCCCGGACAAGATCCTGAAAGGCTTGGAAAAAGGGAAATAGGTCACATTGATTGCTGTTGATGGTTTTGTCCAAAGTGTCGAAAGAGTAACTTAGGAGTAGTACATTGACGGGAGTAAAAGAAAGACCTTGCCGGCATAGCCATTCAATCCCTATTTTACACTTTTTTTCTCAGCGACGGCCATGCCAGTGAAATGGACGTCTCTTCATGTGGGCTACGGCTAGAATCCTGATTTCGTTTGGTAATACGGAGTAGAATAAAGAGTAAGGAAATACCCTCAGGAGTTTTTTTCGGACCCTTCCGTGAACGGGCGGTGACACCGTTGGGAAAAGTTGGATATTTTCGATAGCTTTTTCTATTTGGTCGAGAAATATCGAGCCAAGTCCCGGACACTCAAGATCATAAAAATCTGCTGCTTCATTGATTTCAGCTTCCGCTGCTTCGTGGATAGAGAGCATGTGCATTATTTCCGATTGGCTCTGGCTCTAGCTAGCGTTTCTCTGGCTGGATAAGCCTGAGCCAAGCCTTTGTCCAATTCATCGTCCCGTCTTACGGCTTCATCGATCCATAGACGTTCAATTTCAACGTCACTCATTGTGTCCAGGCTATTCAGAAGTTCTTTGGCCAAGTAGGCGCGGCTCTCCGAATTAAGTCTCAAAACCTCGTTTCTCAGTTCTTCGATGCTCATGTTCCGTCTCCTGAATTTTCGGCTGCCTTAACTCCCAACTATTCTTTCAACTATTATACACTTCAATCACAAAAATGAAACAAATCATGAGCGGTTACGACCAAAGGTACAGCCATCATGGGTTTTTAACAAGACCAACCATCAGGATTCGATTCCATCTTTGTGCAAAGAAATAATTATCATGTCGGCCAAAGTGATTTTGTTCTACAATACCGCTCTGAATTGATGTTCTTGCTTGAGCCAGGGTCCCTCTCGTGATTGTGTTAATGGATTGAGGAGTATGGAGGATACTACCATGCCGAATAAACAGAACTCAACTCGAACCAGGATCGGACTGTTTGCCGCTATGTCGATTGGGATTGGAGGCATGGTAGGCGCAGGCATTTTTTCTATTCTTGGAGTAGTTGCTCAGGCTTCTGGAGCTGCAATGTGGCTTTCGTTTCTTCTCGGGGGTCTGGTTGCGCTTCTATCCACTTATTCCTACGCCAAACTGGGCGCACGGTACCCGTCATCCGGAGGCGCCGTTGAATTCCTTGTTCAGGGGCTGGGAGACGGAGTCCTAAGCGGTGGAATAAATCTTTACATGTGGGTGGGTTACATAATCGCTCTTGCCCTTTACGCTCAGGCCTTCGCTGGATATTCCATGACTTTTTTTCCGCAACATTCTGTTGAATGGCTCCCCAAAGCTGTTGGGACAGGAATCGTGTTGCTTTTTACGGCCGTTAATTTCATTGGCCCAGGCGTGGTCGGTAGATCCGAAACTTTTATCGTAGCAGTTAAGCTCATCATATTGCTGTTGTTCGCGATAACCGGCCTGTTTTTTATTCAACCATCGTATTTGTCGGTAACACACTGGCCTGCGCCTTCTGGAATCCTATTCGGAGCAGGCGTGCTCTTCATCGGATACGAAGGATTCGGCCTGGTCGCAAACGCAGCCGAAGATATGGATGATCCCAAGAAATTACTTCCTAAAGCCCTTTATCTAAGTGTCGTCAGTGTTATACTGATCTATCTGGCTGTATCCATTGCGGTAATAGGGAATCTTCCGGTTAAGGACATATTGGCGGCAAAGGACTATGCCTTGGCGGAAGCGGCAAAACCATTCTTGGGAAATATGGGATTTAGACTCATTGCCGTGGGCGCATTGTTCTCAACCGCATCAGCTATTAACGCTACACTTTTCGGCGCAGCTAATGTGTCATACATGCTTGCTCGGGACGGAGAGATTCCTGATGTGTTTTCCCGAGTAATATGGCAGGGCGGGACAGGAGGCCTTGTAATTACTTCCGCTATGGTAATTTTGTTCATCCTGTTTTTCGATTTATCAGGCGTGGCTATGATGGGAAGTGGAGCGTTCCTGCTGATTTACGCGTGCGTAAATGCCGCTCATCTGAAACTGACTTCGGAGACCGGAGCGAAGAGATCGATAATATGGATGTCAATTGTAGCGTGTCTGGCAATGGCGGTGATCCTTGGAGTTTACATTTACCAGAATTCTAAATCTGCCTTTGTGACCATGATTCTGTTAATTCCTGTCTGTCTTGTAGCTGAATGGGGCTATCGAAAAGCGAGTGGACGCACCATCAAATCGGGGTCAAAACCCTAGAAGTTAAATCCCCCTTTAAGTTCCACATGGCGCCGATCGGACCAGACCTTTGCCGTGGCCTGACAAAATGCTTGACTCGGCCCGCCCCGTGGTGTATCCGATCTCGCTCATAAGTCACTCGTGCGTTTAAATTATGAAAAGAGGACACGAAACGTCTCATGACCAAGGAAGATGTTGTCTCCAAAGTACGGAAGTTATTTGAACTCTCCAACTCCTCAAATGAAAATGAGGCTGCTTTAGCCGCCGCAAAGGCCCGTGAGTTTCTTTCGCGCTACAACCTCAGCATGGCCGACCTGCCCATAGATGAAATGAAGGGCGTCGCTTCTGCCACGGAGGCCGCTGTTCAAGTCGGCAAGGTCCTACATAACTGGGTAAAAGGGCTGCTGCTTCATATTGGGCGCTGGTATGAGTGTGAGCACATTATTCGCCGCCGTCGAGGGCAAGACCTGACGTTGCTATTCATAGGAGCCGGAGCGGACGCTGAGATAGCGGCCTACACATTTCAATTTGTGTGCCGGGAGCTTAACAGGCTTATAGAGAAGGCCCTGCCTCGACTAAAGCGAGAAAACAGGAACTGGAATACGGCTGCGCTTCGATACGCCTATCTTGATGGAGCGGTAAAAAGGATCGGCGAAAGGTTCCAGGAGCATACAGAGAAAATCAGGAGCGAAGAACGTGACGGCTGCAAGGAACTAATGCTGGTCAAAGAACAGATGATTAGGAGTTACATGGCCAAAGCCTTTCCGAGAATTAGAAGGGAATATGGGAGAAGCCGGTTGGTCAATGCGGGCGCTTTTGAAAAGGGGTATAGCGACGCCGGTTCCCTTAGCCTGAGGCCAGGAATTCGAGAAGATTCCGATCAGTTTGCCGTGACCGCTTAACTCTTTCCAGACCATTTCTAAGTTAGTTGAAAAGCTTTTCCGGCACAAAATCGGTCCCTCGAATTTCCACCATGCTTAGCGCCCCTGTAGGGCACGTGACTTGACACAGCCCACACCCCATGCATCTACTCGCGTCCACAAGGGTGGCTTCATTTTCTTTTGCGACTATCGCCCCAAAATAGCATCTGTCAAGACAGGCTCCGCAGGACGAACAAAGATCCGCATCCACCTGGGCCCCAAACCGGCTTGGCTCTATTACACTGATGTTATGCTTTATGAGTATTGGCATCGTCTGGCAGCAACACGGGCAGCAATTGCAGATAAACTGGTCAACGTTCTGTTTGTTCATCACGACATGGATCAAGCCGTCTTCCTCTGATTTACGCACTATCTCGAGAGCCTCTTCCCTGGTTAGTCGTCGGCCGGTTCCGCGGGCTATATTATATTCGGCCCCTCGGTTTATCTGGAGGCAGGCTTCCAGGGTCCTGT
>JAPLJJ010000155.1 GCA_026388665.1 Deltaproteobacteria bacterium | reverse complement strand
TTATACAGAAGAAAAAAGAGGAGATATGGGCCCTTCAGGACCAGATGAGAAATGAAGGAAGGACTTTCGGCACGAAGATCCGTGCGTTGTTGACCCCTGAACAGCGAGAGAAATTAGGCGCAGGAATGGGCGGTGGCCGTGGATGCTGTGGTCAAGGCGGAGGTGGCGGCATGGGCGCCGGCGGTGGCAGAGGCATGATGGGAATGGGATCTGGACATAGAAGCTAAGCTACTTTATATCTGATCCTGACATTCTACAGAGGCCCGGACAAAGCGTCCGGGCTTTTTTGTTGACCACGAATAATACTGTTTTGCTTAACAATTAGTCATATGGGCAAGGAAGAGGGTCGCCTGAACGAAGATTCGACGGCCCTGCGTCGCTCGTAGTGAGGCGCTCCAGTCTGGTTAGTTATTGAAACTTGGTATTATGCTCCACTACCGTATTCTTCCAGATCCAGCGTAACCTTTTCATAACCTATTTTTTTGAACTCCTTACAGATAAGCCTTCTCATTCTCTGGTCGGACGAAATTTTCTTGAACCCCTCTGTGTCGAGAACAATTCTGGCCCAGGTTCCATGAGTTCGGAGCCGAAATTGCTCGAACCCCAGCTTTTTCAGGAGAGACTCACCCAATCGAATTCGATCCAGCGTGTCCAGAGTGATGGGAGCCCCCTGCGGAATTCTAGTGGCGAGACATGGTTGGGCCGTTTTCACCGCGAGTTTATCGAAACCAGCTTTCTTTAACAGAAGTCTTACGTCCTTTTTGGTTAGTCCTGCGTCCCGTAACGGAGTATGAATCCCAAGTTCGGCAAGCGCTGCGAATCCAGGCCGATCCAAAGGATCATCGTCTCCCTGGGTACCATCGAAAAAGACCGCGTCAGTGTCTTTCCCAAATAGTTGTCTGATTGCCTCATATCGAATGCGTTTGCAGTGATAGCAGCGCCTAGGCCCATTTCTGATAAACTCCGGCTCGTTACACTCTTGAGTTTCGACAATCACCAATCCGGCGCCCAATGTCGCTGCGAATTCCTCAGCTTCACTGAGTTCATCCAGTATGGAGGTGGGAGAAGAAGCTGTGACCGCAATTACACGTTCATATCCCAGCGCTTTTACTGTTTCCATTAGCAATAAACTAGAATCCACTCCCCCTGAAAACGCTACAACAGCAGTTTTATTCTTGGCCAGGTCTTTGATTATGTCCTGAAGACGTCTTTCTTTATCTGAAGCTACGGTCAATCCAGCCCCCTCCAATCACCTCGTCGCGGTCATACAGAACAGCGGCTTGACCGGGTGCTACCCCAGATTGAGCCTCTTCAAAAGCAATCCTTATGAAATCGGAGTGTATCTCCTCAATCCGGCAGTTAACTTCTTTAGTTGTTGACCGGACCTTGACTCTGAATTCGTCCCCTTCGCGCGGCGAACTACCGGACACAAAAGTAGTCTGGTTTATCAGGATCTCCGAAACAAGCGTCTCTACACGTTTTCCGATCACGATTTTATTTTCGTTCTGATCAATTTCAATCACATAGGATGGTTCAGGCCCGCAGACTCCTAAACCTCGGCGTTGACCGACCGTATAAAAGATAATTCCCTTATGTTTCCCTAAAACTCGACCTTCAAGATCCACTATTGGTCCGGGTCTGGCTTGAATTCCATGTTCCAAAAGAAAATCAGTGTACATGCCGTCTGGGACAAAACACAATTCCTGAGACTCTTCTGTTAAGTTCACAGGCAAGTTGTGGTTCCTGGCGATGTCTCGAACCTCGACCTTGGTCAGTTCGCCGAGGGGAAACAAGAGTCTTGAAAGTATTCCCTGGTTCAGCATAAACAGGAAGTAAGACTGATCTTTGGTATGATCTACACCCTTAAGGAGCGCGAGACCGGGGTTCCTTCCATCAATCCGCGCATAGTGACCCGTAGCCAGATTATCAGCGCCCAATGCCATCGCACGCTCAAGAAGGGCCGTCATCTTTATTTTCCGATTGCATCGTGGGCATGGGGAAGGAGTGCGACCAGAGGCGTATTCGGAGACAAAATATTCTATGACATGCTGTTGGAATGACCCCGTAAGGTCTATCAGGTGGATCGGGACCCCAATGGAATCAGCGATTGATTTGGCTTTAGGCCACGAATCAAGATTTCGCGGCATCAGTTTCATGTGAAGCCCGATAACTTTGTGCCCTGCCTCTTTCAGCAAAAGGGCCGCGCAGGCGCTGTCAACTCCTCCACTGAGCGCCACGGCGATTGTCATGAGTCTATTTCCTTTATCTTTATCTGACAGGGGGTGTGGCTTGAAGAGGCACAGGCGCAGGCTGCGCGCCGGGCTGAGCTTCCGGAGGTTTGATGGCTATCCCCGGCATACCACCGCTTTCCGCATATAGAGGTAGTGGCGCTTTAATGTATTCCGCCAGTGTCTCGAAGGAATCCAACGGTGAAATTACCAATGTGTATCCGTTAAAAGGAGCGTAAATAGGTTCTCTGACGGGCTTCAAGGATAGCCCTTCCTTGGAGTCACTGCTGACTGTCAAAAATTCTTTAAACATCATTTCAGGCGGCATTACGAATTCACGCTCCGGCTTGTTCTGGAGTATCTCCTTCATGAAATAACCCCAAACGGGGAGGGCGGCCCTAGCGCCTTCCTCTCTGCGCCCTAGAGGCCTCTTCTCATCGAATCCGACCCATACCCCTGTAGTATAGTCAGGGTTGAAACCAATAAACCAGGTGTCTTCAGCATTGTTGGTCGTGCCTGTTTTCCCGGCAATGTCCTTGCGTTTCAGATATTGACTGATTCTTGCCCCTGTCCCCTGACGGACCCCGCCCTGAAGCAATGAAGTCATGATGTAAGCTGTTTGTGGGGACATGACAGCCCTAACGCGCGCAGGGTCTGTCAAACGATCATCTTCCTCCAAGTCGACAAGGTTTTCATTAACTGCTGCTTTACGAGGCTGAAGTAGTAAATCCGGTCCTACTTTTGAAAAAGCCGGGGTTGGTAATCCTTGGGAGCGGGAGGTCTTGTTTTCAGCATTGTAAACAAAGTCTCGGAATTCGTCTCGAGGAACAGGTCGAATTGCATCAGCCTCCTCCAGAACTGGAACGTCATT
Organism: Deltaproteobacteria bacterium; assembly: GCA_026388665.1. GTDB lineage: Bacteria > Desulfobacterota > Desulfomonilia > Desulfomonilales > Desulfomonilaceae > CAJBEZ01. Next base: position 3,138 of record JAPLJJ010000155.1, on the reverse strand, counting down.
GTGATCTTCGAGGACGTTGCCGAATCTGTCCTCTATGCGTTTCACAAAGATAGGTTCCACATGTATCCCGCCGTTCGGGAAAACCGTGTATGCGGATGCGAGTTCATAAAGAGTAACCTCGGATGTCCCAAGGCTGAGAGACAGGTTCCTCCCAAGGGGGGAAGTGATACCCATACTGTTCGCCATATCCAGAACCGGCCCAAGGCCCACATCCATCAATATTTTTATTGTGCAGATGTTGCGCGATAACTCGAGAGCCCTCCGGAAACTAATCGGCCCCATGAAGCTACCACTCGCATTCCTGGGTTCCCATTCTTCATCGGCCCCCTCCACGTCTACAACTATGGGCTCATCTACGATTATTGTCGCAGGGCTGTAACTCTTCTGTTCCAACGCTAAGGAATATATGATCGGTTTGAAGGAGCTTCCCGGCTGTCTCCTGGCCTGAATCGCACGGTTGAACTGGAAATGTTCCGCTGATGATCCGCCGACGACGGCTCGTACGTTGCCATTCTTGTTTTCTATACACACCAGGGCGCCTTGCAGCTTGGGGTTATCATCCGGGGTGAACTCAGGGACATCCTGGCTAAATCCTTCGAAACGCAGCGCGAGCACCTGTCCGACCTTGTAAATGGACGCGGCGGCTTTGTCGATTCTTACACGGCCTTTCAACTTTTTACTGAACGCCACATCCAGGACTACCTCGCTACTCTGAGTAGGTGTGGTCTTGACGACAATCCCCTGGTATATCTTGCCCACTGTTAGACTTGGGGTGGCGCGTTTTTGAATCAGTTCGGTCATCTCTGCCGGTTGAACAGTTTTAAGTATCGCCAGGTTCTTTTGACGCTTTTTGAGTTCATCAAGCCCCTTGTCCATGGCCTCTAGCGCCCTACGCTGGAAGTCAAGACGACACGTCGTGAACACCCTAAGACCATCGTTATAAAGTTTTTCCTCCCCGTATTTTCTTATTACATAACGGCGAACCACCTCGGTGAAATCCGGAGCGAGGTCAAGCGGTCTAACAAGCTCTTTTCTAAAAACCAAAGGCTCCTCTTTAGCTTTGGCGTATTGTTCTTCATCAATAAATCCTACTTTTAGCATACGGCCAAGTACCGTCAACTGCCTCTGTCTCGCAAGATCCTGGTTCTTGAACGGACTAAAACGCGCGGGACTCGCGACTAACCCCGCTATTAGAGCGGCTTGAGCCACAGAGAGATGCTCAACAGGCTTGTCGAAATAGCCTCGGGCTGCGGCTTCCACACCATAGCCCCCGTCACCGAGGTAGATTTCATTCAAATAAACATGGAGGATCTTGTCCTTACCCCAGTTCTTTTCAATGCGGGACGCTAGAATGATCTCTTTGAATTTTCTTGAGAAAGTGCGTTCTCTGCTCAGCAGAAAATTGCGGGTTACCTGCATTGTAATCGTGCTGCCCCCCTGGGTAATACGCCCGGCCAATACGTTTCGCCCCATTGCTCGCACAATGCCGTGCCAGTCAACCCCCTCGTGCTCGTAAAAACGAGCGTCTTCAGCAGCCAGGAAAGCATTGATGACATGTTTAGGGATCTGGTTGAGATCAACAACAAACCTTTTTTGTTTGAAAAAGATCCCTATGACCGTTCCGTCATCAGCGTAAAATGTTGATACGGTTTTTGGTTGGTATGTGTTCAGGTTCGGGATGTCGGGGAGTTCACGGGAATATACGAGATAAGCCCCTATTACTCCACCTAGTATTGCGATGGGAATCTGCAGAATGAGGATAATGGGAGCCAGAAAGAAAAGGGTAAAAACACCCCGACTCAGTTTGCGGTGACCGGATTCTTTCATAAATATATCCTACAACAGGTCTAGGCGAAGCGCAATCTTGGGGCTGACACCAATCGCTTTCCAACAAATAGCTTACAAGGAGCGCCAGTCCGGGGGGGTCCCTCCACTACGAGCGACGCAGGACCGTCAAATCTTCGTTCAGGCGACCCCGTTCTTGCGCCATGTTACAATCGTTAAGCGAAAGGGTACAAGTATGCTCCCAATGAATCAATGATCTGGTTCTTGTAATACTGATTGGGCGCGATTCCTCTCATTGCTAAATCAATTCAAAGATCGTGATTTATACATTCAGATCCACTGTCATTAGATCTTCAGCTTTCAAAACTGTTCCGTGGAATTTATTCTGCGCTGCGGATACAACGTCAACGTCGTCGCAGGGTGGATAAAAATGCGTCAGAATGAGTCGCTTGACCATTGCCGCGGTAGCGACCGACCCTGCTTCCGATGGTGTCATATGGCCGTTTATTTTCATATTGTCAGGCATGGAGCACTCACATACCAAGGTATCGGAATTTCGGGCCAGTTCGATCAAGTTCTCAGATACGTCGGTGTCCCCTGAAATCGTTAGCGCAGTTTCTTCAGCGTCGATCCTATATGACAAAGATGGGAAAGAATGGGCCGCAGGCCTGGTACTTACTTGTAAGCCGTTAATTTCGTAAGAATCAGGCGCCGTGGCCGACATTTCATGCATCAGCATGCGGTTTCCGCTGGGGACTATCCAATTACCGAATATTTCGACCAGGCTAAGGTAAAGTTGTTCCAATCCAGTTGGCCCTATGACATGGAACGGTGCGGTCCTCATGGGTCCGTACGCGTAATTGGAAGCGAACAGGAACGATATAAAATCTGTGACGTGATCCGGATGAAAATGAGTCAGCGTAATAACATCAATTTCTTTGTAATCAATATGCGCCTCACACATGCGTCTTAACGTGCCCGGTCCCATATCTAACAGCGCTTTAGTCTTGGCCGTTTGAATAAATAACCCCGAGGAATTTCTTTCAAAGGACGGGGTCGCTGTTCCGCTTCCCAAAATAGTTACTTGCATTAATTGACCTCGATTCCTTTCTCCCGGTCGGAAGGTTAACATTTTAGTCATGAGCCGCTAGTTAAACATGGCATTGAACTTGCTCTTTCATAGCTCAATTATCCATCACATCCTATGCTGTAGGAAACATGTGCAAAGCTCCGGGCGTCCCCATGTCCCCTCTCAAAACGCTGCCCCCGGGGCTTTATTTTCTTTACCATTAGATCACTCTCTGATTGATTCGGTCAAACACGAATTATCTTATTGATGGAGATAGACGCGTT
>JAPLJJ010000102.1 GCA_026388665.1 Deltaproteobacteria bacterium | reverse complement strand
TCTTGTCCGTTGAGACTAGAAATCTTGATCTCATTGATTTGGTCCTTGTCAAGCTGAACGAGGCGAGAGCTTTGTTCCTTGCGTTCCGATTCGGCCTGTGTGTGTTTGATCTCGACGAAATATATATATGCCAGGACCGCGACCAGGACGCCCAGATATATTAGAATTTTGTAACCTTTCACATTTCACTCCAGAGGCGTACCGCCTACTGCTTTGACATCATGATAGCAAACTGAAAGTATCGCTATACTCGAGCGAGTTTCCGTCTGTACACGAATACACCTATGCCCGCTATGATCCAGATCAATGGGACGATTAGTACAGGAACCACAAAAGATACTAATGACTGCCCCGCAGTCATGACTATTGGCTGAGACTTCTGGGGCTTGGGGCGAATAGCGATCAGGTTTTCGTCTTCAGCCAGCCATGAAACAGTGTTGAGAAACAAATCACCGTTTCCCTGGAGTTTGAAGAATCGATTAGCCGAGAACAGGGAGCTTCCAGTCACGACGACTCGGCCCTTTTTGTCTGGTGTGTCCGACGGATGATCTTTTTTGTTCACATCCTTATCAGGCTCCGAATCGGTATTCGATTCCGTATCGGGTTTCTGTTCATTTTTCTTCACCGTGACGGTAGACACTGACATGACCGACAGAGGTCCTTTTTTGCCGGTCTTCTCATCAAAATCGGCTACACCCGACTTGAGTTGTTGCTCGTTAATCGTCCACGAAACAGGACTAGTCTTTGCCAGTTCTGTCGCCTGAATGTTCGAGGGGGCTGGAGAAAGGACCCCAATAGATCTTGATTGAGGGAAAAAAGAGGCCATGGTGAAATTCCTGGTAATCGGGAACTGAGCGTACGTCGTGATGACCGGCATCAGATAATCTCCGCCCAAGGCCTGACTCATTTTATCCACTACAATGTCATCGGTTGTTTCGAAGCCGTATTTTTTTAGGGATTCCGAAAAGTTGGGCGCTTGAAACGGATTAAGCATGACCAAGAGACTGCCGCCTCGATTCACAAATTCCTCGATGGCCTTAATTTCATTGTCCATGAGATCGGTTTTTGGCCCCGCCACAATCACGATAGTCGCGTCATCGGGAACTGCCGGAGCCTGTAACAAAATCAGATCACCAGTCTTGTAGTTTTGTTTCTCAATCTGCTCTTTGGCCACACTAAACCCCTGCGTCTCGGTATCTGCCGGATCAAGCTCTCCGTGGCCTTTGAGAAAATATACCTTCTTTGTTTCTGACCTTAGCAATCGCATCAACGCATTAGTTACGGATTCTTCATCACTTGACGCGAGGCGTTCGATCTTGTCGCCGGCCCTTAGAACAATGGTAGGGTATGCGTCAACCTTGTTTTGGATCGCAACTGCCCTATCCTTATCTGGATCGTAAAAGGTGTATGTAAGATTTTTCCAGATATCGCGATAACGGTCCAATAGATCCTGAACTTCTTCCCGACCTCGTTGATCTTTGCTTTCATAAAACGCGAGCAATTCAACTTGAATGCCCTTGTCTTTAAATGTCTCCACAACTTGGCGACTCTGTGGAGCAAGAGTGTGTTTTCCCGTATTGGTGACATCCCACCTCTTGGGATTTTGAACGGCTATGTATTGCAGAGCTATTAAGATAGCGAGGAAGGTTAAAGTTCCGACAGCAAGTCCTCCGCCCTTCATAGCTCGTGATCGCAGCAAGTCCTTCATCTATTATCCCCT
>JAPLJJ010000029.1 GCA_026388665.1 Deltaproteobacteria bacterium | reverse complement strand
TATTTCATCCTCGGCTATTTTTTCACCGGCACCGACACTCTAACTCTCATTGAAACCAGTCGAATCCATTCGTTCAATGATTTTGCAAGACTGTTTGCAGAGCCCTTGATGGCCGGGTCCAAATTTGTAGACATTGCGAAATTTTTCCGTCCCGTAGCCACTCTTTCTTACACGTTTGATTATGCTGTCTGGCATCTCAATCCATTTGGATTTCAACTGACGAACCTCTTGCTGAACGCTCTAGTAGCCTGCCTCATTGTTGTCGTGATGTATCAATTGTCTAAAGGAAACCTCCTGTTTGCCTGGTTAAGCGGGGTAGTTTTTGCCCTGCATCCCATTCTTGTTGAGAGTGTCCCTGCGACTGATCGCAGACATGATATAATAGCCGCAGTGTTCCTACTATTGTCAATTTCGTTCTTCTTAAAAAGCATGGCCTCGGACACCGCAAAAAGATGGCTCATTTTTTCCTCACTTTTCTTCTACATTCTGGCTTTGGGTGGTAAAGAAACCGCTATTATTATACCTGCCCTGATTTTTGTTCAAATATATATCTATTCCAATTCCCCAAGTCGGCGCGAGCGATTTATTTTGAGCATGAAAGGGACGGCCCCCTACCTGGTATTGACAGTTTCATATCTGACGTGGCGAACCCTGGTTCTGGGGGGATTGGGAGGATATTCGAGGAGCGGTCCACTGGAGTTTGACGAAAGATGTGCTTACGTTGTCAATATCTTTCACAATTATATCATAGACTTGATGTACCCGGCGGATCCACTGGGAGTGTTGAATTGTTGTTACGCAAATTGGTGGACTCTTGTGGCGCTGACTTTTTTCTGCGCCTACATAGGGTTCTATATATCGGGTTTTACCTTCAGCAAAGGTTCTTCTTACAGGCGTGAATCCGTCAATCTGCTCTTGTGTCTTGCTTTTTGGCTTTTGATACCATTGCTGCTATTTATAACCACTTTTACGTTTGCTCATCGGAATATGTATATCCCGACGATTTCGTTCAGCGCTCTACTGGCGTATCCCCTGGCTGAAACTCTAAAATCGACGTGGACTACATGGTTCCGATTTCGGTCCGATGAGAGGAAGATCTTCATGCCGTGTCTGAGCTTGAAGGCAAGAGAAGTTGTGGTCGCAATGGGTGTTTTGATGTTCTGCTATTTGCTTATTTATTCTCCTTTGGTACGAAACTACGATCAGTGGGAAGCCAGCGCTCGCATGGGACGCATAATATTGACGAGGTTAGCCTCGGGAACCCATGAATTGACCCAAGATTGTCGCGTGAACTTATATAATCTTCCGGAATGTCTCAAATCGTATGAAAAAAAGGAGGCTAAGGCCAAGGAGGTAACTTATCTTAGTGATTATAGCATCAAATCATGGTTGAATATGTGCGGCTTTCACAAGAATCTGGATGTGATTATCCACAGTAGATCACAGCCATGGGATTTTTCCGGAGATCTAAGTGTTGCCATCCTCCAGCTAGGCAAGAAGAATCTCCGGGCAATAGTTAGGATGAAACCGACTGCCCACAGAAATACCTTGATCAGATGATACGAATAATGCGACAGGGTTGGACAAGATTGTCTAAATTAAAGCTGAAACGAGCCGCGATTTATAGATAGCTTGTCGGAGGATTCCAGAGGTTGTCCCGGAAAAGACTAAGAGCCTACCTTATAGTTCTTGCCATCCTTGTAAACGTAGTCAATTTACTCCCGGTTATTCAAAGTCCGTATTTGGGGGATGACGCGTGGCGAGAATCCTGTCTCAAGGGGATAATGTCTTTGACACAGACAGATCTCGGCCAAATCTGCTGGGGAACAACAAAAGACTACATAAAAGATGGGCGATGGTATCCCTTTGTAGTCTACTATTACGCAGCATTTTATTACCTCGACCTTTTCTATTATAAGGTCGCGGGAATCATCTTCATTCTGACAAATGTCCTCCTGTTTGCTTACCTCATACAGCTTGTCACAAGACGCAAGAGTTCATTCCTGATGGCCTTACTCGTGGCCCCGTTATTCTTTCAGTTTCGATTCTATCATGATCCGATTCTCTCCTACTATTATCTGATGCAGTTGGAGCTTTTACTTATCGAGGTATCTCTCATATTTTTTATCCGGCGCTTGCGAAATTCTAAAACGATCTACCTCGTTATGAGCGTATTAACCTTTTCCGTAGCATTACTGGTGTACGAGGCCTTTTACTCGTTCTGCGTAATCTATGCTCTCGTTGCTTACGCTGAGCTTGGACCAGGCGCAAAAAAGGATATTATTAAATTTTCCACGCCTTTTTTCGCAATAACGCTAATAAATGTTGGTGTCTCTATAGTAATTCGACTCTATTTTCACACAAGTTATGAAGGAACAACGCTTAACCTGGATTTGTGGTCCTGGATAACGGCCTTCTTTAAACAGGTTTCTGCGGCTATACCTCTGAGTTATTTTTTCTCGACTGAGTATTTGGATACAGCGCTGGATTACGTCCGTCAGTATTTTTCGGACCAACTCGTGGTTTTTATGGTTTTGTGGATGACGTTATGGTGTTTCATTTGGGATTATTCTTACAGGGAGGATGTTGTCAAAACCGGGGCCGGGACCGAGATGAAGACTCTCGGGCTTATGGGGCTGGGATTTTGGATTTTACCGGCTGTGCTGGTGACTTTATCAGCCAAGTATCAGCGAGAACTCAAATGGGGTCTCGGTTACTTGCCGGTCTACGTTTCAGTTTTCGGTTTGATCATGCTTTCACTAATGTTTCTCACTTGGTTGAACAATGTATTGAAAAGAATGAACAGCTTTTCTCGACGATCAGTAGCAGTCACGACGGCGTTAATCGGCGGAGCGCTAGTTGGCCTGAATTTCACGAATAATAATATAGTGGTGCATGGGTACAACGCTGCGGAACATTATCATCGCAGTCTCATAGAGAAATCCCTGTCCAGGGGTCTTATGAATGATGTGCAGGAAGGGTCTTTTCTTGTGTTTGGGTTGCCGATTCGTAGTTGGGACGAGGCCGCATTTTATAGGATGCATTCCGGGCTAACCTTGCAGGTAGTTAAGCCACCCGGCTTTCAAATGGATGATCAGTTGGGAACAATCTCTTACAAAGAGGCGTTTCAGGATTATTCCATTCCGTCTTCAAAGGATAGTTTGTACGATTTCAAGCATAGAAAGGTCCCTAGAACCAATTTTGCAGGTTATTCCGCGGAATTTCAACGTGCGCAAGGAGTAATAATCCGTCGTAAGCTCAAGCCGAACAGGAGTTTCTCGAGGCCTAACGTATTCTTCATCAAGTATGAAGCAGAAGCTAAGGACTTGGGATATGCGGTTCTTGGCCATTTAACCCGTCTCAAAACCGGCGACAACTCCAGTCTGAGCGCCGTGGCAGACACGATCCGCGTCTACGTGAACATACCGGTTGGTCAACCCTATACTGAAATATTGCTGACGGGAAACTGGATTAATCCTGATTCCTTGAAAAAGATGGGGGCCTTTCTGTTCAAAGACAAAGACCTGAATTTGGTATCTTCAGATGAGCATGGAAAACTATTGGAAGTCCCAATGGCTTTGATTGAACAAGGTATTGATCCGAAATCTGTTGTGGCTACACTCACCATGATTGAAAATTGACGATTAGCAAAAAGTCTGACCGCCTGTTTGGACTCACTTATTTGTCAGAAAGCCTCTCTTTCCATGTTGAGAATGGCAATCCATGCCTTCTCACTACTATCACTCTTAATCATCTGCTCGACAAAATTTTTATTTCTTGCCAGTCGACTAACCATCCCCAGGATTCTAATCTGGACGTTGGGGTCCTCTTTAGGAGCAATTATGAGAAAAATCAACTTAACCGGAATCTCAGTTGGGACATCGGATACGCCGTGAGAAGCTATGCCGAGAGCGAGTAAAGGATCTTTTATTCCACATATGCGAACGTGAGGGAAGGCTACTCCCTCGTTAAAGAACGTTGAGGATTCGCTTTCTCGTTTCAACAAAGCACTTAGAATGGCGTTTGGGGGAGTGTTAGAACCACGCTCGACCTTTTCGGTAAGTTCCCTCAGCAACCTCTCCTTTGTGGCCGGCTCGTTCCACAAAACTATCCTGTCCGGCGAAAGCAGAGAACTTAAGCTAAGAGTATCCGGACTCATGGCCGGCGCCTCCCGGCGATCCTCAACTGATCTGGCTGGCAATGGTTCTTTGTCTTTTGCGGTAACATGAGGTTCATGTGTGTCGAGAACAACTATGGTAAGCCCTCGAGCGTCTTGGATCAAGCGTTCAACAAGGCTCCTTTTACCCAGGAGTCTTTTCCAGGGTGGGATTGGCCCCGGAGTTCCAATAACAATATGTCCAACTCTGTATTCCTTGGCGAAGCGCAATATTGTCTCAGGAACATCTTCCCCTTTGTATGTGAAAACGATGGCCCCCAATTGCTTGGCTAGGGTCAGGGTCTCAGATAGGATGCTTTGTGTACGAGAATCTATCACAGTAGGCGCCTCGGAGGGCGTTTGAACATATAGAGCGTACCAGTTTCTGTTTAATCTACCGGCCAAACGGGATGCGTAACGGAGCAGTTTCGCGCTATTGGGCCCTCTGGAGCTTAAGGAGACCATTACCTGGTCAGGAGCCATTTGGCTTTCATCCTCGACATGTTCACGTCTTTTTAAATCAATCTGAGAAACGAGTTCTCGAAGTGTAAGCTCCCGAAGAGTTTCAAGATTGGTACTCGTAAAAAAGTTTGAGAGCGCTGTTTGAATGCGTTCAACAGGATATATCTTGCCATCTTGAAGACGCTCTTGGAGGTCTTCAGGCGACAGATCAACGTTAACGATTTCATCAGCCTCGCCGAGAATCCAATCTGGTAGCCGCTCTTTCACCTTAATATGAACACTCTTTTCCACAGTGTCATAGAGGCTCTCGAGATGCTGGACGTTTAGAGTTGTGATGACGTGTATGCCAGCCGCCAGAATTTCCTGAACATCCTGATATCTTTTCTGGTTTTTGCTTCCCGGCATATTAGTGTGCGCTAATTCATCAATCAAGGCGACGTGAGGTTTCCTTGCCAGAATTGCTCCAACGTCCATTTCCTCAAGCGAGATACCACGATATTCTTCCTGTCGTTTCGAGATAACCTCTAATCCTTCGATGAGCTTCGCTGTTTCTGACCGGCCATGAGTCTCGACCAACCCGATTACCACATCAATCCCGTCAGCTTTCAAGCGATGCCCTTCAAGCAGCATCTGATAGGTTTTTCCGACTCCAGCGCCGTAGCCCAGGTAAATCTTGAACCGGCCTCGCCGGGCCCGACGGATCATTCGTAAAAAACTGCTGGCTTTGTCTTCAGCTATAGCGTTCAAATTCACCTCGCGTCGAGCGACAAATTCAGCGTCAACACATTGACCCTGGGTTCTCCCAAAATTCCCAGGTCCCTGCCCTCGTTGTTGCGTTCAATCTTTGCGATTACGTCCTTTTCGTTCATGTCCCGTGCTTTGGCGACACGGCTTGCCTGTATCAGAGCATTCTTAACACTGATATGCGGGTCCAGACCGCTGGCCGAAGCAGTCACCGCATCGGCCGGCACTGACTCCGTCGGAGGTAAATTATTTTCCGCGCGATATGCCTTGACACGCTCTCTCACCGAATCAATTAATTTCTTAGAGGTAGGCCCTAAATTGCTACCTCCAGAGCTTGTGGCGTCATATCCTGCATCTCCTGCTGCCGACGGCCTCGGATGAAAATACTTTTTGTCGGTAAAATGTTGGGCAATAAGCTTGGAACCGACGGTCTTGCCATTTCGAATTATCAGCGAGCCGTTCGCATTGTCTGGAAATAGCGTCTGAGCAACGCCCCATACGACTAACGGATAGACTACACATACCAACGCCGCCAAACAAAAAGTAACCAACACCGAAATGCGAATCTCCGATATCAGGTTGTTCATCTTGATTTTCCTTTCCTAGGCCAGATGAAGCGCCGAAACACACAAATCTATGAGTTTTATCCCCACAAAAGGCGCCACTAGTCCACCAAGGCCATAAATGAGGAGGTTGCGACGCAGCAGCACAGCGGCCGAGAGAGGTCGGAAACGAACGCCGCGTAACGCGAGCGGTATTAGCGCTACGATGATAAGCGCATTAAATATGACTGCGCTCAAGATGGCGCTTTGTGGTGAATGAAGTCCCATAATGTTTAAAGGGCTTATGACCGGGAACGTAACGACAAGCATAGCGGGGATTATAGCAAAATATTTCGCCACATCGTTCGCTATACTAAAAGTCGTAAGGGCCCCTCGTGTCATGAGCATTTGTTTTCCAATTTCCACTATCTCAATGAGCTTGGTGGGGTTTGAATCGAGATCAACCATGTTGCCTGCTTCTTTAGCCGCTTGAGTTCCCGTATTCATTGCTACCCCAACGTCAGCCTGAGCCAACGCTGGGGCATCGTTTGTGCCGTCACCTGTCATTGCCACAAGATGCCCAGCGGCCTGTTCTTTCCGAATTAGGGCGAGCTTGTCTTCAGGTCTGGCTTCGGCCAGAAAATCATCAACTCCCGCTTCTTTAGCGATCGCAGCCGCTGTTAATCTATTGTCACCCGTGATCATGACGGTTTTGATCCCCATAGAGCGAAAACGTTCGAATCTATCTTTCAAACCGCCTTTAACAACATCCTTGAGATGAATTACACCCATAGCTTTTTCATTCTCAGCCACTACTAACGCTGTCCCACCTGAACTGGCAATCCTGGCCACCGCATCATCGACTGATGGTGGTAGATGGCCTCCCACAAACTTTATTACCGCGTCAGTCGCTCCTTTCCTGATCCGTCTGCCGTTAATGTCCACTCCACTCATTCGGGTTTCTGCCGTAAAGGGAAGGAATTTGGCAGCAGGCATTTCTGAAAGCGTGCGTGCCCTAAGTCCGTATCGTTTGGCAAGGACAACGATGCTTCTCCCTTCAGGGGTTTCATCGGCCAAAGACGCCAGTTGCGCCGCATCGGCCAAGTCTTCGATACGCACTCCGTGAGCAGGGATAAACTCGCTTGCTTGACGGTCCCCCAGAGTGATGGTGCCCGTCTTATCCAAAAGCAGAACATCGACGTCACCTGCGGCCTCAGCAGCTCGACCACTCATTGCAAGCACATTTTTTTGTACAAGACGATCAATTCCCGCGATCCCAATGGCGCTTAAAAGACCACCAATCGTCGTTGGTATGAGGCAAACCAAGAGGGCTGTCAAAACAGTGATTGAGAAAATAACTCCAGAATAGGCTCCAAAAAACTTCAGACTAAGGATTACAACCAGAAAGATTATAGTCAGAGCAGCCAGCAGAATTGTTAGCGCTATCTCATTCGGAGTTTTCTGGCGTTGAGCCCCTTCGACCAGACTTATCATGTGGTCGAGGAAACTCTCTCCAGGGTTCGCTGTGACCCGAATTATGAGGTAATCCGACAGAACTCTTGTACCCCCTGTCACTGAATTCCTGTCTCCGCCGGATTCTCTGATCACTGGGGCGGATTCTCCCGTGATCGCTGATTCATCAACAGACGCGACCCCCTGAATTACTTCGCCGTCGGCTGGGATGATCTCTCCGGCTGAAACGACCACCTCATACCCTTTTCTAAGCTTATCCGCCGAGATATCCTGCTGTACCAGTCCGTCCTGTATCAGACGGTGGGCGGTAGTCTGCGTGCGAGTCTTTCGCAAAGCGTTAGCCTGCGCTTTCCCCCGTCCCTCAGCGACCGCCTCGGCAAAATTGGCGAATAACACGGTGAACCAGAGCCAGACAGCGATTTGAAAACCAAAACCGAGAGACTCGTTATCAGTTCCGAAAATCATACTCGCCGTGGTTATGGCAGCTCCAACTTCGGTGACAAACATCACGGGGTTCTTTAACATGGTTATAGGGTTGAGTTTTTTGAAAGACTCCACGATTGCTTGATTCAAGATTTCACGATCAAAGATTGAAAGCGCTTTCGCAGTCATCTTGGTTTATCCTTTTAGAATAAGATATTCGAATGAGTCATGAGGTAGTGTTCTACAATTGGTCCAAGTGATAGGGCCGGAAAAAACGTCAATGCGCCGACTATAAACACCGTGCCTATCAAAAGTATCGTAAAAATCGGCCCAGTTACAGGAAAGCTGCCTTCACTAGGTGGGATCAGTTTCTTTTTTGCCAAGTTTCCGGCAAGGGCAAGAACCGGGACGATCATGAAAAATCTTCCCAGGAGCATAACTATTCCCAAGGTGATATCATACCAGTAGGAATTAGTGTTGAGTCCCGCAAAGGCGCTGCCGTTGTTGCCTGCAGCAGATGAGTACGCATAAAGGACCTCGCTGAAGCCGTGAGGTCCTGAATTGTTCAAACCTACCAGACCCCACGAACTTATAACGCCCCAGGCTGTGAAGCCGAGAATGGTTAGGACAGGGACCATGATGAACATTACGCTTGCTTTCACGTCGTAGGCTTCTATCTTCTTGCCGATGTATTCCGGGGTCTTCCCGATCATCAGACCGGCAAGAAATACAGCGAGAACCACGAAAACCAGCATTCCGTACAGACCAGCCCCAACACCGCCGAAAATTACCTCGCCTAACTGGATGTTAAGCATCGGAATCAATCCTCCTAACGGTGTGAAGGAGTCATGCATGGAGTTGACCGCCCCACAGGAGGCGTCAGTGGTTACGGTGGCAAAAAGGGCTGAATTGAAGATTCCAAAACGGGTCTCCTTGCCCTCCATGTTCCCAGAAGAAGCGTCGATTCCTAAAGCATGCATGTGAGGATTACCAGCGGTTTCGGCCGACCAACACACTAAGAGGCCGATCAAAAAGATCGTCGCCATAGCGGTCCATACCGCCCATCCATGCCGTTGGTTCTTTACAGTTCGTCCGAGATAATAAGTCAGCCCGCTTGGTATTAAGAAAATCGACAGCATTTGCAGAAAGTTGGATAGAGGAGAGGGGTTTTCATAGGGATGAGCCGCGTTGGCGTTGGTATATCCACCGCCATTGGTTCCCAACATCTTTATGGCTACTTGAGAAGCCATTGGTCCCTGTACGATGGTCTGAGCGTCAACTTTCCTTTCCTCCATCACCAGGTTGCCCTGCGTATCCTTGATTTCTTGTTCGCCGGCATCTTTTTGGGGAACCTGAGTAATGTAAGGTTCAACAACTTGCGCCGTTTCATAGGGCTTAAAGTTTTGGATCATCCCTTGAGACACTAGAAACACTGCATAGAAGATGCAAATCGGCAAAAGCACGTAGAGGATTATACGAATCACATCCGTCCAAAAGTTACCAATGGTCTTAGCGGAATTCCTGGCAATGCCTCGTACTAGCGCAGCCGCAACTGCTATGCCTGTAGCTGCGGAGGTGAAATTATGGAATGTTAACCCTACCATTTGTGAAAGGTACGACATAGTTGACTCACCCCCGTAACTTTGCCAGTTTGTGTTCGTGGCAAAACTCACGGCCGTGTTAAAGGAAAGCTGGTCGCTGAGAGGCCCAATTCCTTGAGGATTCAACGGTAGGAGATGCTGTAATCGAAGAATCGCATAAGTAAACAATATTCCCACAAGGCTAAAAGCAATCAAGGAAAACGAATACTGTTTCCAATCCTGCTCTTTCTTGGGGTCGATGCCCAGTAAGAAATAAAACAACCGTTCCACATGTCGCATAATCGGATCTAGAAAAGTTTTACCGTCAACATCCAAGACTCGGGTCAGATAAACGCCCATGGGCTTGGTGAGGGCAAACAGAAGACCAACAAACAGCGCTAATTGTATCCATCCGAAATAGTCCATGATGTTTTACCTCTTCAGAACCTCTCAGGTCTTAGAACCGTGATAAACAGATACACGCTGAGAATCACGCTTATGAGACCGACAATTATATCGAACATGGTTCAAATCCTTTCCCATGCGAGGCAATATAAAGCGCATAGCCCAAAAAAAATTATGACACCGACGACAAAAATTAGATCAATCATATTTTGCTTTCTCCTCAAAAATTCTATCAGAGCGTCTTAGAGTAAATGTAAAAACGCTTCCTTCAGACTCAAGGCTTTCAACGGAGATAGTCCCTCCATGGGCCTCCACAATCTCCTGAACGATTGACAACCCTAAACCTAGGCCTGATTCGGTGGTTTGCCCTGGAACTCGGAAGAAATGTTGCAAAATCTTTTCAAGGTATTGGGCAGGGATACCCCTTCCTGTGTCCGAAACGGAAAACTGTACAAAATCATCAGTAGTCTGAGCAAATACACGAATCAGACCGCCCGGACCAGTGTATTTCAAAGCATTAGAAACTAAATTAGCAAATACTTGTGAAACCATGACCGGATCTGCCGATACCTCGGGCGAGTCGTCGGGCAATTGGACTTCCAAGGTGAGTCCTCTATCCACGGCCGCGCTACGAAAGGGTTCAATGGATTCAAAGACTAATTCGTGCGGCCTAACACTCTTGAGTTCCATGTTGGTTTTTCCGGATTCTATTCGGCTGATATTGAGCAATCTCTCCAGGATTGTGTGTAGACGATCGCTTTCCTCTCTGGCCGCAATCAAGAGTTCTAACTGCTTCGCTGATAGGGGGCCTACTTTTTCTTCTAAAAGTAAATGTAAAGACATCCTGATAGATGTTAAGGGTGTCTTTAGTTGGTGAGAAACTGTTGAAACTACTCCCCTTTTTATCTCGTTTTGTTCCCTTTCAAGCGTGACATCCGTCAGCAAAATTATCACTCCAGTCGGATGCCGATAATTGTCTAAAACAGGAACCACCTTGGGACGGAAATAGAATTCTTTACCGTTAACAAATCTCTGAATCAGATACTGATCTTTGTTGGGTTCTGCAGGACGTCCGGTGCTAATCGCTTCGTTGAAGAGTTCAACCATCCCGTGGAATATTGGACTGTTGATTTTCTCCGTTGGGAGCATACCGAATACCTCCGTTGCAGTGTCACTTACAATTTGGACGACCCCCTCTTTATCCACTATAGCTACAGCTTCTGGCAAAACCTTAAACGCCAGTTCAGTGGATCGTTTCATGTGGCTCCAATTTGCCCTATCCACACGTCGTGATTCTCTAAGGCCTGCGGCCATTTCATTGAAAGCTTGGGCGAGAGTTCCTATCTCGTCTCTGGAGCGCGAAAGAATGTATAAATCGAGGTTTCCTGACTTAATTTCTTGAGCCGACAAGGTCAAACCCGCTATAGGTCTAAGAATCCACTTTTTGGTGAGAAGCATAAAAAGCGCAGCCAACAAAGCGCCCACCACGAGCAGTATCATCATGCGTTGGCGAGCGGCTTGAGACTTTATCCGAGCTTCTTGGTTGGCGTCGCTCATGTTTTGTTGGTTCATGTTTAGGATTTCGTCTGCGGTTGTCTTTATTAGTTGAAACAAAGGCAAGACCTTGTGGAAGTAGGCTTCAAGTCTTGCCTCATGGGGTATCTCAGGCTGAGTCACCGATTCAATCGCCTCCTCATATTGGTTGAAAAGCTTCTGAATATGAGTCGCCTTTTCTTCCTCTCCTGGAATGGTTATATTTTCAAGTTCCGAGTTCATAGCCTTCAAAAAAACTGTTTTGTTTTTGGTTATGAGATCGACCCCCTCTTGTTGATAGCCTAGGAGTGTGAACAACATTCCGCTGTCCATACGCTCCAGCGCCTCTTTCATTTCTTGGCTGGCGATCACGCTGCGGTAATTTTCCCTAAGGATCACATCTATTGAGCCTCCGAGTTCGGAAAACAGGGCGACACTCTCCAGACCGATGGTCAGGATTACGGCCAGCAAACCACCAAAACCTAGCGACAGTTTTTGTCTAATTCCAAGCATTTTAATTCCTCGCAGAATCATCTACAGCAAAGAAGGCGCCAAATAGTTAGGCAGTAAATACGATATTATTTCAATATATTGAGATATATTTCAGTTTTATGGAATTGCGATTTGCAAAGGGTCGGGTTATAGCGTCTTGCATTATGCAAGGGGCAGGATAGAGGGAACGTTATCTTGTGAATTTCGCGTCATTATTCTCAGATTCCATATTGTTTTCGACGACGCCAAAGCGTGGCTTGATCTATACCGAGTGTATCAGCGGCTTCCTGTAAAGATTTGCTCTTGGCGAGCACTCTTCTGATATGTTCTTCCTCAATTCTTTCCAGCCTCACTGGGTCGCCGACTTGAGGGCTGGCCCCGCGCGGTGTCATTTTGCTCGGCAAATAACCTGCCCCGACCTTATCTGTGCGACACAGTATCGCTGCG
>JAPLJJ010000269.1 GCA_026388665.1 Deltaproteobacteria bacterium | reverse complement strand
GTGGTACTGGTCGAATCATTTATGAATCGGATTCCATCCTTGGAACCGATGGGTTCCAGTCGATGTTCAACCCCATCAAAGTCCTCGACTGCCTCCCGAATCGTTTCATCAGGAATTCCCAATCTTTTTGATAATCGCCAAGCAGCAGCCACATTGGAAAGGTTGTGCTTTCCAGGTATCTTGAGATGTAAGTCTGATGGTGGATCAGCACAGGAAAAAAAATCTCTACCCGCTGGGGCTTCATCATAGAGGCTCCTGGTGTCTGTCTGATCACCATTAAAAAGACAGAAATCGGCGCCTTTTTGATACATGTAGACAGCTTTCTTGTCCCAGATGTATTCTTCCATGTCCTTGTAACGATTTAAGTGATCAGGATAAATATTGGTGAAGATAGAAGCTCGAGGGGAAATTTGCGCCTCATGGAATCCCTGCAGTTGCCAGCTAGACAATTCCAATACTACTGTATCGCTCGATGTCGCGTCCTTTAATAGTGGTAGCGTGGCGACTCCCATTATATTACCGGCCAGGAATACCCTAGACTTTGAGCGTTTCAACACCTGATAAACCAACTCAGTAGTAGTGGTTTTGCCTCGGGTTCCCGTGATTCCTATAACTAGACCATCAAAATTCTTACAAAACAGGCTCTCATCCATTTCAACAGGGACACCGTTTTCTTGGGCCAACTTGAGGTATTGGGAAGATTTCGGAACGTCAGCGTTTCGGAGGATCATATCGGCGTTCACAAAATCAGCCTCATAATGTCGTCCAACTTTTATTTTAACTGGTAGTTCTTTCAATCTTTCAAGAGAAGGGGCCAATTGCTCTTGGGTTTTCAGGTCCGTTACGGTTACATCAGCGCCGCACTGGATAAGAAATAGTGTGTCGTTGAGACCTCGACCGAGCAGACCGAGCCCCATTACGGTAATTCGTTTTCCCGAAAAGATTGATCTGTAGTCTTTCAAGTCTCAAAACCCCAAAGATTACTCTGAACATGTTTCCAGCCGCAGGTTGCGTTGCCAAGCCGGGGAAGTTCTTCCGGAGATGGACGAATCCGAATTCAATGGCCTACATTTTTACAATTCAGACAATATGTAAGGTCCATTCTCTGTGACCGCGATGGAGTGCTCAAAATGAGCCGACAACTTGCCGTCCGCCGTGATCGCCGTCCATTCGTCATCAAGCAATTTGATCCGCCATGAGCCTTCGTTAACCATGGGTTCGAGGGCAAGGACCATTCCGGGCTGCAAACGAGGATTCCAGCCCGCGCCGGCAAAATTAGGTATCTGAGGCGGTTCGTGCATCTTGCGTCCAACGCCGTGTCCCACGAAATCACGCACAACCGAATAACCATGAGATTCGACGTGCCCTTGTACAGCCGCGGAGATTTGTTGCAGGCGGTTCCCTGCTTGAGCCTGCTCAATGCCTTTGTAAAGTGATTCCTTGGTAACTCTTAACAGACGTTGCGCCTCTTCAGAAATCGTTCCGACCGGATAAGTCCTTGCCGCGTCTCCTACGAATCCTTTGTAAGTGACCCCAACATCTACGCCTACCACATCCCCTTCTCTGAGGATCCTGGAACCGGGTATTCCATGAACCACCTGTTCGTTCACGGAAGAACAGATACACGCAGGGTAGGGTCTTCTATTGCTCATGCGGTACCCTTTGAACGCCGGTTTTCCGCCCGCATTTTTTATCATGGCGCAAGCAATTTTATCCAATTCACCTGTAGTGATTCCCGGAGCGACAACTTCACCGAGTTTCTGTAAAATCTGTGCGACTATTCTATTTGCCTCTCGTAGTATCTCGATTTCTCGAGCGGTCTTAAGAATGATTAGGGCTTCTGTCACCGTTGGCCTGCCTTGAAAAAAATAAGAATCCAGCCACAATTTTTATCAAATCATATCAGAAATTACTAGTAACTATTTGTATAACAGAAGGAATCTTGATGAGAATCGGCACGAAGAGGATGTTCTTCCGGATACTGATTATTGATGGATCATCATGATGCTTGTAGGCGATCGAAATTCTACAATTTCTTTCTTGACAGGTTTTCATGCCTAAGCTAAACTGAAAAGGCTAGTCATGTAATCGCCCGACGGAAGTCCGTATCCTCCTTCTTTGGAGCCATACCCTTTTTGTTATCCGTCGGGCTTCTTTTTGCCATTTGGGACTATAGAAAAATCACACTGGCTCAAAAATCATCCCTGACCTGCGGTTCGAGACTATTTGCTCAACAACTTTCGGAAATGGTACCCGAAGAGAGCGCTGGAAACAGCTTCTCCAAAAGATTTCCTGTGGAATACCAGAGCCACTGCCAGAAGCCGCCAATAATAGAATTTCCCTTTGTCTAAGATACCCAAATACAATATCGAAGAGAAAAAAGCCCTAACTTCCAACTTGTTGATTCTTTTCCGACGGGTAGGCTTGTATTCCTTCAAGAACTCAATCACTCGCTTATAATACTCACGGGGCGAATAAATATGATTGAGTAGGGCCTGATAGCCGGCTCGAATTGCTTCCGCATCCATCTTCTTGGGAATAAAATTCAAGGACCCGTCGCAATTATCACCTGTGCAATCCGCAAGCAGGCGTCCTTCTTCCTGCAATCTCTGATATAGCTTGGTGCCGGGTATTGCATTGAGCAAACCAATCATGGCCTTGACGACGCCGCTGCTCTGAATGAATCGAATCTGCTTTTCGAAAATATTGGGGGGATCATTGTCAAACCCGATTATGAATCCTCCCATCACTTCCATACCGTTCCTCTGGATGATCTTGACCGCTTCTACCAAGTCCCTGGACTGATTCTGGCGCTTTCCACATTCTACCAGGCATTCTTCCGCCGGAGTTTCCAACCCCAAAAAAACCGAGTCGAAACCGGCAGAGGTCATCAACGTCATCAGTTCCTGGTCATCCGCAAGATTTACGGAAGCCTCAGTATAGAGAGTGAAAGGAAACCGTCTATCTTCCTGCCACTTCCTGAGTTCGACCAGGAGAGATTTGACTTTAGACTTGTTACCTATAAAATTATCGTCAACGATGAAAACCCGGCCTCTCCAGCCCATCTGATAAAGGATCTCAAATTCCCGAAGCATCTGTTCGTTGGATTTCACCCTCGGGCTACGGCCGTTAAGTTTTACGATATCGCAGAATTCGCAATCGAAGGGGCATCCTCTGGAATACTGGATAGACATGGATGCGTAATAATTCATGTTTATCAAGTCCCATTTAGGCAGCGGGGTCTGCGTAATGTCGGGTCTTTCTTCGGATGTATAGATTTTCTTTACCGAACCCCTGGATAGATCTTCAAGGAATAACGGCAACGTTATTTCAGCTTCATTCAGAACCTGAGTATCTATTTCAGCGAATTCTTCCGGTGTGCTGGTAAACAAAGGGCCGCCTGCGACGATATTCTTGCCGAAGCTCTTGGCTCGATTGACAACCTCTCTGACAGAGTCTTTCTGAACCACCATTGCGCCAACAAATACTGTATCGGACCATTTTATATCGTCGTCAGTCAGAGATTCTACGTTCATGTCAACCAGTCGCAGGTCCCAATCTTTAGGCATCATCGAACCAATTGTCAGCAAGCCCAATGGCACATGAGCCGCGCGTTTTTTTATGAATTTTAGAATATGTTTAAAACTCCAAAAGGTGTCAGGGATAGACGGATAAACCAATAATGCCTTCATTTTCTCAATAATCCTTCACAGGTGTTTGTGGTGAATAATGGGGAATATGGGTAGATTATGCAAACAAAAGAGCCAAGTGAAGATGATCAATTTTCTTCGACCCGGCGGAAATGATTATCTCGATAAATAGTGCCGACGATGCCCAATGTCAATCTAATTCATAGAACTGATCCCGTTTACTGTTTCTGACCACTGAACCCCGCAGGGCTTGAACCGCCGGTTGACCGACCGTAAGGCGACTCAAGAAATCGAAGCAGCGATGAATCGGGCCTCAACAGAAACGTTGTGTCCTTGGCGAAAATATTCTTGTATGCCTCGAGTCTGCGCATAAATCCGAAAAAATCGACATCCTGGCTGAAGCCATCTGCGTATATCTTCGCTGATTCGGCTTCTCCTTCTCCTTTAAGGAATTGGCCCTGCCGATACGCTTCTGCGAGTAGGATTTCCTTGTCCTTGTCAGCGCTAGCCCTTATTTCTCTGGCCTGTTCATCTCCTTCCGCCCTGTATCTCTTTGCAATCCTTTCCCTTTCAGCCTTCATTCTGGCAAATACACTGTTTTGCACCTCTTCAGGCAAGTCAACCCGTTTAATTCGAACATCGATAACCTTTATTCCGAAACGTCGCGCCTGCTCCTCAGTGCCGCTGGTTACCTGATTCATAATCCTTTCACGTTCTTCTCTAATGAATTCCTTAAAATTATGATTACCTATTTCCTGTCTTAGACGTGCGAAGGTTATGTCATTGAGCCGCGCGATAGCTCCCGAATAATTCTTGACCGTCTGGAAAAACACCAGAGGTTGGTCGATTTGCCATCTGGAGACGGTGTCTACAGTCAGGCGTTTCTTGTCCAGCGTAATGTATTCAGCCGGCCTTGCTTCGCCCACCAGAATTCTTTTTTCAAGTAGGATGAGGTCTTGAATCAGGGGAATCTTGAAGTAAAGCCCCGGTTCCTGAATAATTCGTACGGACTTTCCGAATTCCAGTATCAGACCCTGTTCCCATTCCTGTATTATAAACACTGATTGAAGAGCCACAAGCGCTACTACAAATAATACTAACAAGGGTTTTAGCATGGTCATCATTGGCCTTTCTTATTTTTAGCAGCGCTTGATTCTTGGTTTCCACTAATGTCGTGTTGGAAAATTTTCTCAGGGTCAGAGATGTTCAGGAATGGGATAACTTTTGAGTCCCCGGTGTCCATGATCAATTTACGTGTCGGAACAAAGAATTTTTCAGCCGATTCCAGGTACAATCTCTCCCGAGTCACTTTGGGGGCTTTAGAATATTCAGCGAGCACAAGCGAGAAGCGTTCGACGTCACCCTTAGCCCGGATCACCCTCTCCGCCTTATATGCCTCAGCCTGACGGATTTCCTGTTGCGCCAGGCCCCTTGCTTTAGGAATAATATCTTCAGAGTACCCGTCAGCCTCTTTTATGAGACGCTCCCTGTCTTCCCACGCTCTCACGACGTCATGAAAGGCGTCCTGGACCTGGGCCGGGGGATCCACCACGAGTAGACGGGCCTGAGTGACCAGCAATCCAGTGTTGTAATTATTGAGAAGCCTCTGGAGATAGAGTTCAACCTTCTTTTGGATTTCCATCCTACCGCTTGTCATAGTGTAATCTATGGTGTTTTCGCCTATAACGCCCCTCAGAGCGACCTCGGCGGAAGCCTTCAGGGTGTTCTCGGGCGCTTCAGCTCCAAAAAGAAATTTCACGGGATCTTGAACCATGTACTGGACAAACAACTGCACATCCACAATGTTCTCGTCGCCCGTAAGCATAAGGGACTCGGCCGGTACAGAGCGGGTTCTTGTTCCATCGCTACGGAAACCTATTTCAGCTCGCCTGACTTTGCTGACATCAACTATGATTTGATTCATGAATGGTTTGGGAAGTCTGTAGCGAAGGCCGGGCTCAGCTATCGAAGACTCTTTACCGAATAATAGCACTACGGCTTTTTCTCCAGGTCCGACAACATATAAGCCCGAACCAATATAAAGACCTAGAACAACAAGACCCAGAGCCGAGAATCCCCAACCCTTCATAAAGCGATTCAGTCGTTCTCTGATTTCTTCGATGGTACGTTGAAATTCTCTAAGCGGGTTCTGTTCCTGTCCGGGTTGAAATCGTTCCATTAAGCCTCCTCGAGGGTTATCAGGCGATGAAATCTGTTCAATAATATAACAAAAGAGGGTTTCAGTGGTAAAGCGCCTCACCCAATTGCCGGTGGTCGTTCAAAAACAATGGATAGATACGCAAGGTCGTCTGAGGACAATTCAAAATAAGAAAACCACCTCAAATTAAATTGAGCAGTCTCCAGAGACGAGCAATCAAATCCAAAACAAAACCCTAGCCGTCCTGTCTCTTATTTGAAATCTTGACAAGTCTCCGAAACAAAGGGGTTTTCTTGAGCCTTTGTAGAGCCGCGTCCGAAAGGGCCTTTTCAATTACCGCGGCGCCTCCGACTTGAACCGCCAGATCCAAAACAGCGAGGGCCTGTTTATATCTTCCCGTTCTGGCATAAATGAGCGCAGCGTTGTAATGGAGCCACTCCGGTTCGAAAGGTTCTTTTTCAACCAGTGCCCGTTCGTAATACTTGAGTGCAATATCATATTGCCCCATCTGCAGATTGAGATAAACCAGGCGGCTCACAGTGTAAGGAGCCAAGGGCTTAGCGTCCTCTATAATCTTATGGATTTGTAGTGTCTTCTTTTTGTTGCCAAGGATCAGGTGAGCTACAGCGTAATCTGCAAGGGCAAACTGGTCCGAAGGGTCTTTCTTCAATCCGCGGTTATAGTATCTTAAAGCGCGGCGCGGCTCACGCTTCTTATATAAGAAATAATGCCCAAGATGAAAATCAACCTGCGCGTCGTCCGGATCATTCTTAAAGGCTTTCTCAAAGAGTGTAAGCGCATCCTTTTCCCCGTCCATTTCGAGATACAGATGACCCAGTTCAGCAAGAAACTGACTATCATCAGGATCTATCTCGACAGCCTTTCCAAGATAATGTAGCGCTTTCGGGTAATTTGAATTGTCCAGATAGATTAAGCCCAGGTTAAAAAACGGGTCCCCGTTGTCACCATCGAGATTAATAGAATCCAGAAAATCCTGCTTTGCCTGCTCAATCAGGCCTAGTTTCCAACAAATCAAGCCACGATTGTTAAACAGATAGGCTCGCCCTACACTGCTAAGGCGAATCGCCTGATCTATAAGCGCTCGGGCCT
Organism: Deltaproteobacteria bacterium; assembly: GCA_026388665.1. Classification (GTDB taxonomy): domain Bacteria; phylum Desulfobacterota; class Desulfomonilia; order Desulfomonilales; family Desulfomonilaceae; genus CAJBEZ01. The sequence continues at coordinate 2,195 of JAPLJJ010000269.1, read as the reverse complement.
CCTCTAATAGATCTTCATCGTATTTCATGAGCGCCGCGTCATTTAAGCTGCGGACTAATTTTTCACGTTCCCACTCCTTGCGGGCGTTGAATACCAGGTTTCCCGTCCTAAGGGCGTCTAGTTTTTTGGGGTCGGTCAAGAGAACGAAGTTGTTGACTACCAGACCTTCATCAATCCAGTTGACTTCAACACAAAAGGCTGGGACATCGTCGGCATCTCCGAATAAACTCAAATATAATAATACCTTGTGATCCGGATCATCTGGAAAATTCATGAGGTCCCAGATTTCGTCAGGGTTCTCAAGGGTGAAAGCGATCCAGGGTCCGAATCCGGACTTTCCAAACTTTTCTATTGTTCCGGATATTTCGGGAAGCAAAGTGCCTATAGTTTTGGAATCAGGAAAAGATGGGAGCGAAGTATGGCGTGATCTTGAGAAATAATCCCTAAAATCAATTGTGTTATCGATATCCTTTGTCGCCATCCATTACCTCTGAGTAGGGTTCATAAATCATGTAATTTAAAAAATCAAAATTCTTTTTACCAATTAGTCGATGGAAAAATATCCGTCCAATCTCACACCCCATAGAGGAGCGCCTCTTAGCCCTTGACCTTCCATCCTGAGTGACATCAAGGGCCCTTTCGGAAACAAGCTGTCTCCGACAAACCGGCAAATTTACATTTGTCACATGTAAGCAAAATAACACGGAGTGTCATTGTGGTCAACGAATTGAACAATCTATTTGTCGCCAACAGCTCTGTGTCATGCGTCGCTCTCTATCCCTTACTTTTCCCGCGATGAGATACTTGCCGTATGATACATGAGACTTGGCCCAAGTAGGGAAGATTCCGCCAGTTCTCAGTTTTGACTGGTCCAGACCTGAGCATTGCTGAAGCTTGTGGCGGAGTAGCAACCTCTTTAACTCCAGGCCATGTAATCTTCTGCGGTAAATCCAGCGTCTTTCGGAATTCGAGCAGCAAGCCCTCGCCCAATTCCTGAGCCGGTATGAACAGGCACAGTTATCGATATGCGCCTTTGCTCGTGCCATAGAGTAAGGTGACTCCAGGATTGTCGGTCCTGAACGAATCCCTGAGACATGAGAATACTTATAAGTTCACGTGACGTAACCTGAGGCATTCGAGTCATTCGGGAACGCCAACGGATAGTTCCTCAACGTGGACTAACCGAGAATGATGTGGAACGACTTGATCATGAGCAAGGATGGCCTCAAGATGTTGTTCAATAGCTTCACGGATGTTCTTTTTGGCTTCCTCAATAGTGGCGCCGTTGCTGAAACACCCTGGAACGGTGGGACTGTAGGCGAAGTAGCCTGGATCATCCGGTTCTTTTTCGATTACTATCTGAAATGAATAGAATCTCATGTGACTGCCTCAATCATGCTCTGACTTTAGGCCTGAAGCATGTTTGCATTATAAATCAAACCAAGATGATTTACCAAATTCATGAGACATTATCGGAAATCTTCAATTGGATTTCCCCAAAGTAGGTATGTTGACATTTAACGACATAATACATATCTTGCAGTTTAAGAGTGACAACCCCTTTTAAGGGAGCCACAAGGCGGACTGAACCCACATGGAAAATATAGGAAAATTCATAGCAGGCAATATAAAAAGGCTCCGATTGATCAGGGAAATGAACCAGATACAGTTAGCCGAGGCGGCGGGGATTTCAAGATCAGCCTTTCAGAAAATCGAAGCCGGGGTGGTAATTCCCCGACTAGGCACTTTGCAAAAAATATCTACCGTCCTTCAAGTTGAAATTGATGATCTGGTGACTCAAATACCACAACTGACAAAAGTCAGGTTCAGGTCCAACAGCGAACTCAAAAGTCGTGACGAAGTGCTTTTCAAGGTGGGGCGATGGCTGAAGGATTACTCAGCCTTAGAGGCTATGCTGCCGGAATCCAGGATCGAATACCCACTTAAGGATGTCCCAGCGAAGATAACTTCAGCCGTCAATAAGCGAGGCGAGAGTGAACGCGGGAAGATTGCAGCGCAGATTGTACGAAGGCGCCTGTCCATCAATAACGACGCGCCAATTGTTGATATCGGGCTTGTTCTGGAACGTTCGGGCATAAAAGTTTTGCGATATCCAGGCGGCACAGATGGTTTTTTTGGTTTATCGGTAGCTGATGAGAATTTTGGGGGGCCAGCCGTGATTGTGAATGTTGGAC
>JAPLJJ010000175.1 GCA_026388665.1 Deltaproteobacteria bacterium | reverse complement strand
TCGAATTTCCCGCCATCCCAGGCCGCCTGCACCATTGCATTGACTTACATGGAGCTTTACGCCCCGACAAAAGGGCTTGGGACGTGTTGGGCGGGTTATTTCAACGCTGCGGCCAATTTTTTCGATCCCATGAAACGGGCTTTATCTTTGCCTGCGGGTCATCAATCATTTGGGGCCCTAATGATTGGTTATCCCCGAAATCCGTATCACCGGATCCCGACACGGAATGAACCGAAGGTGACGTGGCGGTAGTAATGAAATCCAGGGTGTTATAAATATGTCATCTCGACGACGCAGTGCGATTGTCATTTCGAGGAGCGACGCGACGAGAAATCTAATGAGCGGCACGGAGGCCGCTCCCACTGAAACCAAGATTTCTCACTGCGTTCGAAATGACACATCGAGAGAATGCTCAAATGAGCGTAGGGTGGGCCGTGTCCACCATTCTTACGGAATGTCGGGCACAGTCCGACCTACCCAATCAGGAGAACTAAACAATGGATCACAGGATACCAGTCGTTGATAATAAGCATCGGATCACTACTACGCAGTTGGACCTACCCCCGCGCTTACTGCTCGGCCCCGGGCCTTCCAATTACTGTAACCGTGTCCGGCTGGCCCTGTCCACTAATGAGATTGGTCATCTTGATCCTAAATTCATAGAGTTGATGAACGAGACTCAAGAACTCCTCCGTTATGTCTGGCAGACGGATAACAAGTTCACAATACCTGTAAGCGGGACAGGCAGCGCGGCAATGGAAGCGACCCTGGCTAACTGTGTTGAACCGGGTGATGTGGTTCTGATAGGTGTTAATGGTTATTTCGGGGACAGACTGTGTGATATGGCCTTGCGATATGGCGCTGACGTGCGGCGGATCCATAAGGCATGGGGTGATGTCTTCACACCTGATGAAATTGGGGAAGCGATTGAACAACATCGGCCCGTAATACTGGGGCTGATCCATGCGGAAACAGCGACAGGCGCCATGCAACCAATGGACAGGATTGGGAAGCTCTGCCGCGAATTCGATTGCCTGCTGTTGCTCGACACGGTTACGAGCCTTGGCGGCGCTCCGGTTTTCCTGGACCGGTGGCATGTTGATATGGCTTACAGTGGCAGCCAAAAATGTATTAGCTGCCCTCCTGGCATTGCGCCGCTGACGCTCGGGCCTAGAGCCATCGAGAAGCTTAATCGTCGTAAGACCAAAGTTGCGAACTGGTACCTCGACATGACCCTTGTAGGCAAATATTGGGGAGCTGAACGGACTTACCATCACACTGCGCCGGTCAACATGAATTTCGCTTTACGGGAAGCCCTGCGGATAATAGCTGAAGAAGGGCTCGAGCACCGTTGGGAGCGCCATCTGCGGAATGCAAAAGCGCTCTGGGAAGGGCTTGAGGAGATCGGGATCGGCCTGCATGTTGATGAGGAATATCGTTTACCGAGCCTTACAGCGGCATTGGTTCCTGATGGCGTGGACGCGAAAGCCGTGATCGGTTATCTACTCAAGAACTATAATATAGAAATATCTGGCGCGTTCGGGCCATTGGCCGGTAAGGTATGGAGAATAGGCTTGATGGGGCATAATAGCCGAAAAGAAAATGTTGTGTTGTTGCTTGCGGCCATTAAGGATGCGCTCGAAGCGGCTTGATAGCGGCGCGGTTTGTCCTCCCGGAGGTTTTTCATCCGGTTCTGTTGCCTTTACAGTAGGATCGGCGTCCCTGCCGATCATTCGGTTTCGTCAGAACATCCGGGATGGGTGAACGCAATGAGCGGCACTGAGGCCGCTCCCACTATCAAATCGGACAGGCAGAGACGCCTGTCACTACTGAAACCTGGATGTCTCATTCATGTCATTTCGAGGAGCCCCGCGACGAGAAATCTACCCCAGCAGCGGGATAGATTTCTCCCTGCCGGTCGAAATGACATGTTTGTCCTACCGGAGGTTACAGATCATCCCAGAGGGTGATTTAATCCTGCAAGAACAATCGGACAAGGTTCGCTGACGAGTATTCCCCATTTGTAATGGCGTCGAACACGGTTTCTCCCCCAAACATCCTGTTCACGATTTCTCGAACATTCAGACCCTCTGCCACAAATTCCCGGGCCTGCGCCCGTAACTCCTCAAAACGATCGACAAAGTCATGAAGCGCTTTGCGCCCATCATACCTAACAGTCCGGAGCGACGTGAATAGGATTGACTCATCATCCATGAGTGCGAGTAAAGTTCTCATGGACTCGAGCATCCCCGAAACGTTCATTTCAGGTCCTGCGACGGTTAGATCTTTCCCTATAAAAAGGTCCCCGGAAAACACCCACCCTTGAGTCCTCTCCACAAGAGACACGTGATCCGGACTATGACCAGGCGTGTCTATAACCTCGAATCGGAATTTCTTTGTTTCAATGATTGAGGGTAGCGGTTTAGGGTTGCTCGGCGCCGCTGAGCCCCACGTTTTTTCACGATACCATGCAATGGGCGGGGGATTCTGAATCCTGGGGATCGCTGATGCGCTCGCGTAAACCGGCCATCCGAAATTTTCCTGTATTAAATGATTAGCGCCGATATGATCTTCATGACTATGCGTGTTAACGACGATATCGACTTTGGCGTCTTCGAGAAACTTTGAAAACTCATTCGAGGTTCTTGCGCATCCTGTATCAATCAAAAGCCCGTCAACCAGATATGCGGACACCCAATAAAGAGGGTTCCTATCACACTCAGAAGCCAGTCGGATCTGTCTTACTTCTCCGAAATTTTCAATTTCTATCATTCCCTGGTTATACCGCCTGTTTTACCGAAACAGTTGCTTAACGACAATAGACATATATTATAGGAACCTAACAGGCAATCCCTGATAACGACACTTCTTAAGTATTGACCGAACAGAGAGGCGAGATGTAGATATAAGCAAGATTTCTTGATTAAAAAGACAGTATGCCAGAGTTTTGTCATCTCGACGAAGCGAAGCGAGGAGAGATCTAACCAAGCAGCGGGATAGATTTCTCACTGCGTTCGAAATGACATGCCCCACGTGTGCTATTTATGGGAGCGAAACGGGGGTTTATTCAAACATCTATTTGGATAATCGTCATATAATGTTTCCCGTTAAAATAAGAGTCAGGCGTAAAGGTTGCGCTGGAATGGAAAGTGACCATTGAAATTTGTTGATCAGGCTAAAATCAAAGTTATCTCCGGGAAAGGCGGCAACGGCTGCATCAGTTTTCGTAGAGAAGCGTACGTCCCAAGGGGCGGCCCTGACGGCGGTGATGGCGGAAAAGGCGCTGATGTGATCATCTACGCGGATGAATCGCTCAATACCCTTCTTGATTGTCAATATCAACAATTGTACCGCGGCCGTCATGGGTCTGACGGAAAAGGCAAGAACCAAACCGGTCGATCGGCCGAGGATCTTATAATTAAGCTCCCGCCAGGCACTCAGATATTTGACGCGAACACGGATGAACTTATCGTAGATCTTGATGAACCCAACAGTTCCGTCATCATTGCGAAGGGCGGACGGGGCGGTCAGGGAAACACAAAATTCGCCACCGCGCGGACTCAAGCCCCCAGACGCGCACAGCCAGGCGAACCTGGGCAGGAACTCGACTTACGGCTTGAACTCAAGCTCATTGCGGACGTGGGGCTTGTTGGTCTTCCTAACAGTGGGAAATCAACACTGATTTCTCGCGTTAGTAACGCTCGGCCCAAGATCGCGGATTATCCGTTTACTACGAAGGTCCCTGGTTTAGGTCTCGTTCGCGGTCCCGACGGCCGAGACTTTGTGATGGCGGATATCCCGGGATTAATTGAGGGGGCCCACGATGGAGCAGGAATGGGAGACCTTTTCTTGAGGCACATCGAACGAACCCGCATCCTCCTGCACTTGATAGATCCCTCGCCTCTTGATGAGCCATCGGCAATTGAAAGATTTAAAGTGATCATGTCCGAACTCGCCTCGTACAGTTATGAAGTGTCCCACCGACCGATGATTGTCGTCATAACCAAGATGGACATCCCGGAAAATAAAAGCGCGGCCGAGGAATTATCCAAATTTATCGAAGAACAGGGCTTGCCCGTTAAACGAATTTCCGCGATATCAGGCGAAGGTGTTAGGGAACTCCTGTTTGAGGTTTCAAGAACGCTCCAGACTTCAGGGGCAAAGAAATGAATGCTCAGGAAATAAGAAAAAATATAGTCTCACATGTTCGCAGGGTAGTTGTAAAACTCGGTTCGAGTGTGGTTACGACGGATAAGGGGCTCGATCGGAGGATAATTAGAGGCCTTGCCGACGAGATCTGTGATTACAGAGAACGAGGCAAGGAATTTATCATTGTTTCGTCGGGCGCGGTCGCGGCGGGTGTTCGCCGAATGGACCTGAAGGAGGGCGCTCGCACTATCCCCCAGAAGCAGGCCGCGGCAGCGGTGGGGCAAAGTCGTCTTATGGCCGCTTATGACGAAGCTTTTTCGA
>JAPLJJ010000088.1 GCA_026388665.1 Deltaproteobacteria bacterium | reverse complement strand
TTACTGGGGCACCCTACCCAAACAGAGGGCAGCAGCATGAACAAGCAGCTTGCACTAAAAAGTCACGCTCAACTGTCCCAATCCATTAGACCATTGCTCTCAAGGAACCGCTGCATGGTGAAAAACCCAATAATCATTGCGGAAAGAAAAGGGATATCTTTAGGGTTGTAAAATGAGTCTGCAAAAATCCGTGGACTCGTAACGAGCAGAGCTGCTGCCAACAACGCCCAATAGTCAGACCCAAGATAAGATTTTGCCAGACGAAAGAAAAAAACTACGCTAGTGTAAAAATATAAGAAAGTAATAAAGTGAACAACCAGGAAATGAGTCCGATCCTCGTGTGGCGATATGAGGCTTGCGAGTGCATAAGCGGTCGAGGAAAAAACTGGACCATAATAGACAGCGTCCCAGCCTTCAGGAAAGGGCCTGCCTTCAAGAATAAATTCTATATTTCTACGGCCATAGGCATCCTGGGAAAGCTCATCCCAGGAAACCCCGTAATCTGAGCAAATTGCTATCCCGACTATCAGAAATAGTCCATAAGCAATTATCAGAAACCATTGCCTTTTCCGGTCCAGGAAGTTTCTAACTTCCGCTGTTGAAAAATTCATGAAATCCCTCAGAATTAAACTCAGTCTCACATTCCGCACCTGAAAAAGGGAGCCTTACAGGATTTTTTTGGGGTTGATTAGCAAATTAGCGCGACATGGAGTCAGGAATTTGTTAGAGAGGTGGAGTGCTCTGAGGAAGGACTCCATGGAACTGCAATCCCTGAATATTCAAGCATCTGATGTTGGCTTTTTACCGATCGTTTCATCGTTTGTCAAGAAAATGGGTGTGGTGGAGGAAATCAACCGTTTGTGTCCCGGCGAAACGGACGTGAGTGCGGGGTCACGTGGTCAACGCATTGATAATTGATACACTTTCGGGATGTAGTCCTTTGTATCGTCTAGGGTGTTCGTTCAAGGCAATGGACATGGGGTTGCTTCTGGGGGTGGAGGTACCTCCCTCGAAACTCAACGATGATACCGTTGGGAGAGTGTTGGACCCTGTGTGGGAGGCCCGCATGGGCAAGTTGTTGCCGGTAGAGCAGAAGACAAATGTGCCTTTCAAGGGCGACTATACTCACTTATTCGTTCTTAGAAGATCGGTGATCCGGTCATGGCATAATCATTTGCTAAAAGGTCGAATGGTCGTATGAGCAACTATCCACGTCTTCTCGTCTCCGTCGCGCTTCACCTTATCAAAGGTCAAAGAACGTTTGATGAGACAAATTTTGTCACCCCTACCGAAAAAAGTGACTTTGCCCTGCTTAATTAATTCCTGAATTCCCTCGAAATCCTTATCACGAAGCTGCTTAAAAAGTGCCTGCTGGGTATTGTGACATTCTCCAGCAAACATATCCATCTCGACTACCCAGTATTTGGGGCCTTCTGAACTCACTAAGCCATAAACCAACCCAGCAAAGGAAACACAACACATGGCGAGAACAAGCGCCACCCTCATTTTCCCCTCCGACTATGATTAGCGTAAAAATTCACCCATACGAATGAGGTAATTTCAAGAGTCATAGACGGCTCCTCCTATCTGGTAGCTAAAATTCTCACGGATGGTAGGTTTCCATTCTTCGAAGCAATAATATCATTGACACCACGAGGCTTCCGGGTGACCTCCCGGCTCTCCATCTCTAGGCTGCTGGACAAACCTATCCATCCTTCGCCGAATCGTTCAAAAGCAAGAACGACGCCACATTTGGCTCCAAATATAGTGCAACAAAACATGTCTTATAATGTCAAATAAATATAGGTTGTAATTAAAGTCAGGCATTATACATGATAGAATGGGGCGCACCCGAGATTACGAGCGATGTCGCTCGTCAGAAATCGATAATACTAATAACAAGCTTATATTATGGCGTTTTAGTGGTGGGCGATAATGCACACCAAAATACCACCAACGAGCGTTAACGCTCTATTATGCCTAGCTTGACCCTCTGGTGTTGCACCACCAGTTTTTCCCAAGCCGCCTACGGCAGGAATGTGGATAATTTTCAAGAAATTAATCTGCAATTCCAGCCTATTGATTTATAAATTGCAAAACTATAGTTACTTGGAAGGCAAGAAAATTTACTGGAAGGACGGAATCCGAGTAGCCTGGCTCATGTCAATATACAACATCTTCAGGTAAACTCTTAATTTGAATCCCAGCCATGAGTTGCCTTAGTAAGTAACCAGCCCTTCCCTACCTCCACTCAAAAGGCTCATCATCGGTAAAATCGGGGATTCCCAGATCCTGAGATTCGAAGTTCTGGATAAAAACATTTTCGAACCCAAGCTCCCAGCATTTATCAACCACCCTTTCATACTCATCCTGACTGATGCGTGTATTGAGTTGATCGAATTTATGAGCTTCGTACATCGGCGAATATTGCGACATCAACGATACTGTAACATCGGTGGATAGATTGGCCTTTATCCACTGTAATGTGTCAATTGTGCCTGATGCGTCGTTCGGCAAAACAAGATGCCTGATTATCAAGCCTCGGACGGCGCTACCATCCGGATCGAGTTCTAAATCGCCTACTTGCGAATACATCTCCAATATAGCAGCCCTGGCATGTTCCACATAATCCGGACAACTTGAATATTCCGATGCAGCGTCATTTTCAGCATACTTGAGATCAGGCAAGTAAATATCAACAATACCGTTAATTAATTTAATGACTTCCAGAGATTCGTATCCACCACAATTGTAGACAACCGGTAAATTCAACCCATTGCCGATAGCCAACCCCAGGGCCTCTATGAAAGCATGAACTTGATGAGTTGGAGAAACCGGTTCAATGTTTAACGCTCCTTCGTTCTGGAGACGGATCATCTCAGAAGCTAAATCGGAGACTAAAATCTCTTTACCGACAAGACCCCGGCTAATCTGGTGATTCTGACAGAATACACACCGAAGATTGCAATAAGCGAAAAAAATGGTCCCTGCTCCACGGTCCCCAACTAGAGGCGGCTCTTCACCGAAATGCATAACAATGCTGCTGACTGAAGGTAGTAAACTCGCTCCACAAAATCCCAATTCACCTTTTGTGCGGTCTACTCCACATTCTCGTGGACAAAGTCGGCACGAAACCAGAATCTGCTTGAGTTCTCCAGCAACCTGTAAAATCTCATCCGGCGAACGATGCATGAGCCAATGAACCCTCTGAAAAATATCATAACAAAAAAGAACTATCTGATTAAGCTCTAACTGACTCATTTGGATTTCTCATCGCTTGGTTCCTACAAATGACATTGGGGGAGCTGTCACCCTTCCCTTGTCATTATGACCAAAAGGAGACTTGCTCAATCGGCCGGCGTTGCCTATTTCAGGCCATTCTGCTAAAACTTGTGAGGTTAATGGCTCCGGCATGTGAAGTTAAACATGCCTCACTCACCATTTAGAATTCTCCTTCAGAGGAATTTTTATGAAATTGTCCAAGCTCCTGGCCCCTACCCTTAAAGAAGATCCTGCGGACGCGGAAGTAATAAGCCATAAGCTCATGGTACGAGCCGGCATGATCCGTAAGTTGACTGCGGGAATATATTCATATTTGCCTCTAGGTTATCGTTCATTGCGCAAAGTGGAACAGATCGTTCGAGAAGAAATGAACGCCGCAGGCGCGCAGGAAGTTTTCATGCCCGTGGTGCAACCATCCGAACTCTGGAAAGAATCAGGCCGTTGGGAGATCTATGGAAAAGAGCTTCTGAGATTCAAGGACAGGCACGACAGGGAATGTTGCCTCGGCCCTACTCATGAGGAAGTTATCACCGACCTCGTCCGACGTGAGGTCCGTTCTTATCGGGACCTTCCTCTAAATTTGTACCAGATTCAGACTAAGTTTCGTGACGAAATCAGACCTCGTTTTGGATTGATGCGGGGACGTGAGTTCATGATGAAGGACGGCTATTCTTTTGACGCGACAGAGGAAGGGGCCGAAGAATCATACCGTCAAATGCGAGACGCTTACGAAAAAACTTTCCGGCGTTGTGGTCTAAAATTCAGGGCTGTGGAGGCCGATTCAGGTCCTATTGGCGGTAGTTTTTCACATGAATTCATGGTGTTGGCCGCTACAGGCGAAGACACCATAGTATCCTGTGATTCATGTGATTACGCAGCGAATTTAGAAAAGGCCGAGATTCGGTGTCTTCCAGCTTCGCTTCCAGCTCTGTCCGGTACCCCGGAAAAGGTCAAGACCCCAGGTGTCACAACTGTAGATGATGTGGCCAAATTTTTAGGCGTAAATCCTAGAGCTATCATCAAGACACTTATACTCAGGACGGAAAACGGACCGATCGCTGTCCTGTTGAGAGGCGATCACGAACTCAATGAAGTGAAGATAAAAAATTTTCTGAACGTTTCTGAACTTGAAATGGCCAACGCCAACCTTATCCAAGAGGTTACCGGTGGTCCATTGGGATTTTCAGGCCCTATTGGATTGAGAAACGTGGTGGTCCTTGCCGACAACGCTATCGTCGAAATAGAATCGGCTGTAATTGGAGCGAATGAGGCTGACACGCACCTCGTAAACGTTGATCCGCGGAATCATTTTCAAGTGAACAACTTTGGAGATTTCAGAGCAGCGACTGAAGGTGATATGTGCCCGCATTGTTCAGGGACCTTGCGCTTGAGCAGAGGTATTGAAGTTGGACATATTTTCAAACTTGGAGACAAATATTCAAAAGCCATGAACGCGTCATTTCTTGACCCGGAGGGGAAAGAAACTTTGATGATAATGGGATGTTATGGAATTGGTGTCAGTCGCGTGTTGGCCGCAGCTATCGAACAAAATCATGATGACGACGGCATTATCTTCCCACCCCCGTTGGCGCCATTCACTGCCATTGTTACACCTGTGGGAGCCAAATCCGATACGATTAATGAGGCAGCGCAGAAAGTTTACGAGAACCTGTGGAGTAGTGGGATAGACGCGCTCTGGGATGACAGAGACGAACGTCCGGGAGTGAAATTCAAGGACGCTGATCTGTTCGGCATACCGTTCAGAATAACGGTTGGCCAAAAGGCCCTGGCTCAGGGAAAGGTCGAACTGAGAAACCGAAAAACTAAGGAGACCAACCTGGTTTCACCAGACGAGCTGGTCTCTGTGGTCAAGACACAGATCGACTCCTGGTTAGCTGAATTCTAGATGCAAAACGCCGCCGGTTACCTGCCGTAGTAGTAATATGGGTTACCGGAATACTGACCACCATACTGCTGAACCGGCGCGCCATAACCATAAGAATAGGCTTGGTTTTGCCCATATCCGCCGTAACCATAAGCCCCGTACGGGTATGAATAGCCGTACGGATTGTATTGCGGTGGAGCGGGTGTAGGTGACCATTGCTCCGGGTAATGATTCATCGGGGCCGACCATTTGATCGGATCCTGTGCTATAACCGTGTTGCAGAACAAAATTAGTAGAAAAAACGCCCCGCACGTTAACAAAAAACTCTTACCCATTTTATGCCCTCTCTGTCAGGTTGCCAAAATTTCTCAATGGCTTTAGCCTTACTCTCAATATTGGATCTTCAGACCTGTTATAATTTTAATTGGAATTAGCCTGAAGGTCAAATATCGGCAGAAATCATGAAAATCGCTTTGCTGGGAAGCACAACTTATAGATAGCGTTTGTGAGAGTTTGTCATGCGTTCGAAATCCAAGAATCGGCGAGCTTTAGTAAAAACCAAGAAGGAATCGGCTGCCCCTGATTCAACAATCTTACTCGATAATAGTCCAATAAACGAAAATTCTCTTAGGGGCTGGATCAAGAATGTTTCCATTGGCATAGTCATTTGTTTGTTGTTGCTTGCCCTAATAGAGATCGGTCTTCGCCTTGTGTGGACCCCAACTGTGAACATTGAGGACCCTTTCGTAGGGTTTTCTGCTGTCCGTCCTCTGTTTTCCGTCAATAACGGTGTCGCGTCAATTTCTCCCAATCGATTAAAATATTTTAACAAAATATCCTTCCCCGTTGAAAAGCGAAAAAATACGTTTCGGGTCTTTTCATTCGGTGAATCGACGACGTACGGTCATCCGTTTGATGGTCAAACTTCTTATTCCAGATGGTTAGAAGATCTCTTAAAAACGTCGTGTCCGGAAAAGAACATTGAGGTTATCAACGTTGGAGGAATATCTTATGCCTCATACCGGATCGTTCACTTGGTCAAAGAGGGGTTAAGTTACAATCCTGACCTAGTAATAATCTATGTCGGCCACAACGAATTCCTTGAGCGCCGCAGTTATTCGAGTCTGTTTCAGCAGGGTTCTCTTGTCATTTCTCTACGGTCTCATCTGGAATATCTTAGGATCTATAAGGGTTTGGAAACTCTCCTGTCTCCGATAATCAACAAGGTAAGACCCACAAGCATAGGATCCAATCAAAAACCGACTACTTCCAATTCAAGGCTGCCCGGCAGAACTCTTTTGAATGACGAGGCGACCACCATTTTGGATAAAAGCGCAGGTCTGGATCTGTACTATCGAGATGAAGAATTCTCGAACGGAGTTGTGCAGCATTTTGCTTATAATCTCAAGCAAATGATTTCGCTGTGCGACGCGGCCGAAGTCCCGGTTATTTTGGTAGAAACTCCTTCCAACCTGAAAGATTTCTCGCCCTTCAAATCAGAACATGAAAAGAACTCTAGCCAATCCGAGCGAGCCCGGATCGAGCGTAAACTGAATGAGATCAAATATCTAGTTTCGCAAAGACAATACCAAAAAGCAATTGCTGAACTAAATGAGATTGAGTCTAAAGATCCGTTATACGCGCTCACCTATTTCTTGAAGGGAAAGGCCCTCGAAGGAGAAGGGCTCGATGAAGAAGCTCGGCTAAATTTTGTGAAAGCTAGAGATCTTGATGTCTGTCCGTTAAGGGCTACATCACCGATAATTGAGTCAATTCGACGCATTGCGGATGAGAATAGAATCAACCTTATTGGTTTTTCCGACTTTGTTGATTCCTATGCGAAGAAACATGGGAGCACATCCGGCATACCTGGGGACGAAAGCTTTCTGGATCATGTTCATCCGACTATCGAACTGCACCAGGCTTTGGCTGCGCTCTTGTTTCAGAGAATAGAAAAAATGGGGTTGGTGAAATCATGCAGGGCATTGAATGAGAATGAAATCTTGTCGGTGATGGATCAAGGCTTGAAATCTCTAGATCCTTCTATTTTCGAGCTTCGAGACTTAAACCTCGCAAAAACGCTTAGATGGGCGGGTAAAAAGGATGAAGCCAGGCAGGCGCTGTTACGAATTGCCGCCCGTGAAACTGATAATCCTGAGGTTCACAAAATGCTCGGCGCTTTTGCTCTTGAGGATCATCAATTTCGAGATGCCATTGATCGATATAGAGAAGCTGTCCGACTTTCCGGTGGCGACCCAGAGTTAAGGCTTTCCCTTGCCATAGCACTGTATAAAGCAGGAATTAAAAACGAAGCGCAACGAACTTATGAGGATATCCTTCATTCCGGTCATGACATGCCGGAAGTTTACGCCAACCTGGCAATGTTGTTGTTGGAATCAGCGCGTGTGGCTGATGCGACAAACCTCATTACAAAAGGGATTGCAAAATATCCGGATTCTATTCAGCTTTTTTCCCCTTACGCCCTTACTTTAGCGATTTCAGGCAAAACAACAGAGGCTATAAAGTGGATGCAGAAAGCAGTTGAGGCCGAACCTGGAGACCCGACTCATTATTACAACCTAGCGGGTATGTATGCTTTGAACCACCAGAACTCTCTCGCTTTCCAAGCCTTGAACAAGGCCATAGACAGAGGCTACCGTAACTCGGACAAGATTTCTCAGGACCCGGTTTTTCAAGAATTGCGTCAGCAAAATGAATTCAAGAATATCAGAGCCCGGCTTGAGTGATGCTTCTAAATAGGAGCGATTGTTTATTCACGATTTCACAATAGCGAACTCCAGGATCTAAATCTCTTTAATTTTAACTCTCTTCATATGCCGGTTAAGCGCCGGATTGTTTCCTCCAACAATTGGTCTGATTTCAGGTCCATAAACTTGTTGCTCGTCATAGTTTTGTTATGATACTTATTTTAATTGTAACTCTGCTTTCGACACATCATACCAGCCGAGCGAGTTTTCCTGAGAAAATTTTTCCGTATAGAAGCCTGAGGAGGTTTATTTCATGTTTGAAATTCTTGAAAAAGAACGTATAGGCCCGGGGGTGAATCGCGCCGTAATTTCAGCTCCAGATATCGCCAGGGCCCATCTGCCGGGTCAGTTCATAATCTTGCGTACCCACAAAGACGGAGAAAGAATTCCACTTACCGTTGCGGACAAGGATGCTGAAAAAGGAACTATTACCCTTGTCTGGCAAGAAGTTGGAACGACGACCTACTTCATGGGAACCATGTGTGTGGGCGAGAAGTTTGAGGATATGTGCGGACCTCTCGGAAAACCGACTCATCTTGAAAAGTTCGGTACTGTTGTTGGAGTAGGTGGCGGCATAGGTGTAGCGCCGCTTTATCCTATTACAAAGGGAATGCATGATGCCGGGAACCATGTTATCAGCATCATCGGCGCACGCACCGAAGGTCTGCTAATCATGACCGAGGAGATCAAGAAGGTAAGCGACGAGCTTATTATTTCTACTGACGACGGGTCCTTCGGCGTTCACGGCTTTGTGACGCAAGTGCTTCAAGGTCTGATCGATAAAGGAACAAAGATAGATCTCGTAGTGGCCATTGGTCCTGTCCCTATGATGAAAGCCGTGTGTAACGTAACCAGAAAGGTCAATCTTCCTACAGTGGTGAGTTTGAATCCTATCATGGTTGACGGCACTGGAATGTGTGGGGCTTGCAGAGTCGAAGTTGCAGGAAAAACCATGTTTGGATGCGTTGATGGACCGGAATTCGATGGCCTTCAGGTAGATTTCGATCTATTGATGAAGCGACTGGCAATGTACAAAGGCCCGGAACTGATTGCTCTCAACAACTTCCGTGAGACACCCCGTGGGTGTCAATGCACGTTCCCCGGAGGCGCATAATGAGCGACCAAGTGTCTAAACCAACTAAAAAACCCAAGATTCCCAGGCAGAAAATGCCTGAACAGAATCCGATAGAGAGGGCTCACAACTTTTATGAAGTGGCCCTGGGATATGATAACGATCTGGCGCTGCTGGAAGCCAGTCGGTGTCTTCAGTGCAAGAAACCTTCCTGTATAAAGGGTTGCCCTGTTGAAGTCGACATTCCTGATTTTGTTCAACTGGTGAAGAGCGGAGACCTCATGGGGGCCGCTTGGAAAATCAAGGAAAAAAACAGCTTACCGAGGATAGCCGGAAGAGTGTGTCCACAGGAAAGCCAGTGCGAGGCTAAGTGCGTTGTTGGGGCAAAAGGGAAAAATGAGCCGTGCGCAATTGGAAGGCTCGAAAGATACGTGGCTGATTACGCAGCCCTTCACGATGATGGCAAGAGGCCGGAGCTTCCGAAATCTACCGGATTAAGAGTTGGGGTTGTCGGGTCCGGACCCGCAGGGCTAACCCTGTCTGGCGCTCTTATCAAAAAAGGTGTTGCTGTAACGGTTTTCGAAGCCTTGCACGAACTTGGCGGAGTGCTTGTCTACGGCATCCCTGAGTTTAGGCTCCCCAAAGCAATCGTCAGAGCAGAAGTTGATGAACTCCAAAAAATGGGCGTCGAGTTCAAAACCAACTGGGTTGTTGGAAGAATAGAAACAGTAGATGATATGCTCGAGAAACGTAAATATGACGGAGTGTTTATTGGCTCCGGCGCTGGAGCGCCTCTGTTTTTGAAAATTCCTGGCGAAAATCTAAACGGGGTCTACTCGGCAAACGAATTCTTGACTCGAGCCAATTTGATGAAAGCCTATTTGTTCCCTCAGGCGGATACGCCGATCGCAAAAGGTCGTAGGGTCGTAGTGTTTGGAGGAGGTAACGTGGCTATGGATTCGGCGAGAACTGCCTTGCGCCTAGGGGCCGAAGAAGTAACAATCGTATACAGACGAACCATGGATGAGTTGCCAGCTCGAACTGAAGAGGTACATCACGCTGTTGAGGAAGGTGTGAAATTTCAGCTCCTGAACTCTCCCACTGAAATCGTTGGAAATGACGCCGGTTGGGCGGTTGGTGTGAATGTTCAAAAAATGCAGCTCGGTGAACCAGACGCTTCCGGTCGACGACGTCCAGTGGCGATTCCCGGGGAAACAGCGCATATAGAATGCGACACTGTGATTGTCGCAATAGGTAACGCGGCTAATCCCTTGGTCCCCACAAGCACAAAGAAGTTAGAAACCAACAAGTGGGGCAACATTGTCGCTGATCTTGAAACCGGAAAGACTTCCCGTGATCGGATATGGGCTGGTGGAGATATTGTAACAGGCGCAGCGACTGTTATTTTGGCGATGGGCGCGGGTAGAAAAGCAGCCCTCTCGATGCTTGACACTTTCGGTATCGGTTAAGATCAGGTCCTAACTGATAAATTGGATTGAATCCTGGAGCGGTTTCTTAAGATTTGTTATTAGAACTGCCGCTCCAGAGATCTCATCCGCCTTAGAACTATCATGGACTACAATCTCTTAATCAAAGCTGGTTTTATGGGATTTGCCGCCTCAATCGGGGCAATTAGCGTCATCTTCTGGTTGATGGGGTTTCTTTTCAAAATTGATAAGCTAAAATTTAATAGAATCTATATGTTGGCCTGCGTCGTATCATTTGGAACAACATATCTGTTGCTACATCTGAAAATAAGATCATCGGGGATTGACTCACCTGAAATCTTTTTAGTTGGAGTTATAGGAGGATGGCTGTCCAGTGTTCTCTTTGGAATCACGCAGTTCAAAAACATTCTCAGGAATTTTCTGAGAGGCCCGCAAGTCTAATGCCTCATGTCAAAACAGTTGATTTATCGCTGAACAAGATACTTCAGGCTGATTTTCTTCACGTATGAGATTCTCACTCCTCTAACAAGTAAAGGCCATCCAGGTTTCTAAATTCTTCGGCACAGTCCAGGCCATAGCCCACGATGAAACCATCCTCCACCTTGAATCCGCAGTAATCGACTTCAACGAACTTTTCTCTTCTCGCTGTTTTATCTATCAGCGCGGCAGTCTTGAGTGAATTCGGGTTGCGATCCTTCAAATATTCTCTGAATTGATGAAGAGTTAAGCCAGTGTCAACTATATCGTCTACAAGGATCACATCCTTACCCTCTATCGGTAGACTTACATCCATTATTATGTCAAGGTTACCGCTACTCACCGTTTGATTCCCGTATGACGATATTCTGACAAAATCCACGAGACACGGGCAAGCGATGTTTCTAGCCAGATCGGCCATGAAAACAAACGCGCCCTTGAGTATTCCAACTAGAACGATACGCCTGTCGTTGTAGTCTTTAGATATCTGATAACCTAGTTCTCTCACGCGAGCAGCTATTTCCTGCTGACTGAACAACTCTTTTTTTGTCATTGTCTTCATGAGTATCGACTCCTGGACTCTATACATGAACACCGTAGATAGTTAATTCGCGTTTCAAGGAGCAACTTGCCGTGAGCTTCAGGACCGAGATCCTCGTCGCTATGAGCGTCGCAGGGCCATCGGGTCTTCGTTCAGGCGCGCCCATCCTGACGCTACGTTACTGATCATTAAGCAAAACGGTAAATGGGAATGGCTGGTGGATTTCACCAACGACTCTTTGCCCCAAATCCGAGGGAATCAACGATTCCTTCCTGGAGTAGGAAATTCCCTCTTGCTCCTATCATGGCCGCATTGTCCGCACATAGCGACATTGATGGTAAAATTACCTTAATTTCCCGCTTATGCCCTTCTGATATTATCCTGTTTCTTAAAGCCTGATTAGCCGCTACACCCCCACAAACAACTAGTCTGGAAACTTTTCGAATTTCCACCGCCATGAAGAGTTTGCTGACTAGTGTATCGATAACCGCGTCTTGAAAAGCTGCCGCTATCTTGCGGATCGTACGTTGATCCTCTGCTGATGGATCCTCCGGGGTAATCTGATGAAAGCTTCCGGGACGACTCCGATCGTAATGAATTCCAAAAACCTTCTCTGCCTGCCTTAGAACTGCTGTCTTCAAACCTGAAAAGGAGAAATCGAGATTTCCCTGCTCGATCAGGGCGCGAGGAAACCGAAGCCCATCAGGAGAGACCCCCTCGGAGAGCTTTTCTATGATCGCGCCTCCAGGATATCCTAACCCCAACAACTTTGCGACCTTATCATAGGCCTCCCCGGCAGCGTCATCCCTGGTTTTGCCTATTACGTCAATATCTAAAGGTGACCGAACCTCAAATAACGTAGTATGGCCACCTGAAACAACCATGCCTACAAATGGAAATTCCATCTGATCGTTATCCAGCCAAACGGCAAAAAGATGACCATGAAGGTGGTTAACTCCACAAATTGGTTTGTTTAAGGCCAGAGAGAGACCTTTCGCCACTCCGATTCCTACGAGGAGCGCCCCAATTAATCCCGGTCCTCTTGTGACCGCTATTGCGTCGATATCGCCAAAATCGACACCCGCGTCTTTAAGTGACTTTGAAATCACCATGGAGATTGCTTCAACATGTTTTCTCGAAGCCAATTCAGGAACAACTCCTCCAAATTCCCGATGAACTTCGATCTGTGAGACCACTACATTTGAAAGCGCTTCTGTTCCGTCGACTACTACTGCAGCCGCAGTTTCGTCACACGATGTTTCTATACCAAGAACAATCATGGAAAAGTTTCTCGATTTCAGCCGTTATTCTTGAGGCTGTTATTTCTGATCAACCATTCTTCTATTTCGAACCACCCGTTGAATCGAGCTGTCACCGGGGCCTTACAAAATCTATTCCAAGGCTGAAGCATCAAACCGACCCCCACGCCCTCGGACAGATAATCTTTCAGGTGAAGTTCATCGTCTTCGATAATAAACTCTGCGCTTGTCTCCCTCAAGTATACGCGCTTGTCCCGAGAACCTCCCGTCACAATCATTTCAGGGGCACTTCTTTTCCAGGATAGAGATTCGAGTTGTCGCTTTGCGCTCATCGGATCCGATCTACCCGTGATGAATAACAATGGCATCCCGGTTATCTCGTATATCTTTTCCAGAGCGTCTACAGCCCCATCGTAAGGATCAATGGATTTCATTGAGTACATGTAATCTACGGCTTCTTTCAATAGTATTGGATTGAGACCGAGGGGTTCCAGATCCCATTTTAGGAGATCGGCCGGAGATATTTTTCGACCAGTAACGTTACTCACATGATCCAGTATAATGTCTATGGACCTTAGCACTACACCATCAACGTCAAAAGCTATTCTCATCTATTCGACCCCGTACCCAAACAGATCCCCATATTTGGATTCATTTCGTTTGTTGCATTAATCCCAAAAGCCTTATACTAAATAATCTGTTCCGAATCACGGATTAACAAGGTTGGAATGTTATATTAGGGCGTTTCTGGAGAAACCGACCGTGAATCCAAATGTACTTTTGCGTTCAGTTATAGGGCTTGTGACGGTCATTGTCTTCGGAACGCTCGGCTATATGTTCATTGAGCAATGGTCTTTCCTCGACGGTCTCTACATGACCGTTATCACAATATCATCTATCGGTTACGGAGAGGTTCACAGGCTCAGCGACACAGGTCGAGTTTTCACGCTTGTACTGATTTTGATCGGCTTCGGCGTTGTGGGTTATGTGTTGGTGACAGCCAGCAAATTGCTAATTGAAGGTGAAGTCCAAAAGATCTTAACTAGGCGACGTTCCATGAAAGCAATCGAGAAAATAAAAGACCACTTCGTAGTTTGCGGATTCGGCCGTATGGGCGCGTTCGTGTGCCAGCAATTTCATGCGCGAGGAATTCCATTTGTGGTTGTGGAAAACGATCCGGAAACACAACTCAGAATCATGGAGACCGGTTATTTCCTTTCTCCCGGCGACGCCACTCAAGAGAGCGTGCTACTAGGGGCCAACATCAAGTCCGCTAGAGGCCTTGTGTCAGTGTTGAACTCAGACGCAGCCAATGTGTACGTTGTGCTCACCGCCAGGGAACTGCATTCAAGTCTTGAGATATTCGCTCGAGCTGGAGAAGAAGGCGCGCAGAAGAAGCTCTTGCGCGCTGGGGCCAATCGAGTGATCAGCCCATATCAGGTTGGCGGTATGCGGATGGTAATGGCCATTTTGAAACCCGAAGTGATGAATTTTCTAGAAGTTGCAATGGATTACCGAGACTTGAACATAGAAATAGAAGGAATAAAAGTTGCGGATGGGTCAGCCTATGCCGGAAAAAGTTTAATCGACACAGACATACGGAAAGATCTTAATCTAATAGTGATTGCGGTAAAAAAACCGAATGGTAAAATGGTTTTCAACCCTGGGCCACAGACTGTTATCGAAGAGAATGACACTTTGATAGCCATGGGAGAAAAGAAAAGCCTGGAAACCCTTGAGAAAAAATCCGGCTTATCAACTTCATGGGAATTGTGATATAATAATTACATGAGGTCAGCATCATTAACAAAAATATTGTCGTATTGTTTGGCTACGACCTGCCTGGTCCTAATTTTGGCCGTAAATAGCATGGCCTATGATATCAGGGGTCTCTGGACAGGTAATGCCAAGGGTTCAATCTTCGGGGCCGAAGGTTCGGTCACTATCATATCCCAGCAGGGTGAGGACATCTCCGGAATTATCGAAGGCGGCAACATCTTCGGTCGAGCTAAATTCGAAATTCGCGGCAAGATTCAGGACAACTACATTTCCGGAACTCGGGATGGCAATACATTTCAGGGCTATCTTTATCCTGATTGGACCATCCAGGGTGTTTTTAAGGGAATAGACGGTGACACATATAAGGTTCATCTCAGGAGACCTTACAATTACTGGGGTCTCCCCCAGGAGGGTTGGCCTTATAATTGAACCGTTATGAGCGCGTCTAACATCTGGTTCCCAAATTAGAGTAGACATTTTGCGAGGATTGCTCATTGACATCGAACGCAAACATCCTGACGTTTCCCGTTACGATGAATTGAGAAACGGGATCGTTCACGCAGCTTCTTTAAATAAAAATTGGGGCAAATCAATATCGGTAGTTCTAGATCATATCCATTTTACCGACATATATAATTACCTTAACATCTTACACAAATATGATTTCTTGATTCTTAGTCCGCAGGGGTCTCCTTGGGGTTCTTATCGAGGCAAGGACATGGACAGTTTGAATTTTCTTGCTCAGACTGTTTGTGGACAAATTCTTGAGAAACGATCCCCTACCCTTGGAATTTGCGGGGGCCACCAATTCTTGGCGATGGCGTTTGGGGGAGAAATAGGATTTATCGATAATAGTCTCGCAAATTTTGACGGGGATTGCTATCCGCCAAACTGCCTAGCGGAACGCGGTCCTACAATTATAAGGACGCTAAGAGACGACCCAATCTTCGATGGAATAACTGACCATCCCGGTCATTTCTCTGTAATTGAAAATCATGTCGAGGAGGTCAAGACAGCGCCTCCAGGATTTATGAATCTCGCTTCCAGCGACTTGTCAAGAATACAACTGATGAGACTACCTGATAGAATTGTTTATGGGGTCGCTTTTCATCCTGAAAGAGGCTGGAGTCATAGAGAAACCAACGAAGCATCATTGGCGCCACATGGTAAAAGGATACTGGCAAACTTTCTAAAGATGGCATACGCTGTAAAATATCGCGTTTCTTTTGTTTGAAAACTTTTATTCTGTTCTCATTAACAACATTTTCGGCGTCATTAAATAATGAAAGGTTATCAAGATGGACGACTTGGAAAAAATTGCTATCAGACTCAGACATTGGATTGGCCACAATTTGGAACACGTCAAGTCTTACGAGGAAGTAGCTGAAAAATTGCTCGATCTAGGATTGAATGACGCGTCGAATAACATTCACAAGGCTGTGGAATTCGGCTCAAAAACCAACCAAAAGTTCGAAGCAGCCCTCAGCCTGATTGAATCCAAGGCAGGAAAATTATCAGAATGTTCTGAACGTCGCGAAACCGGTCATTCTTCGGCGCATGGACCGCATACGCATACCCATGACGATCAGGATATGGCTCATCATAAACATTCTTGAACAATTGACGATCTTAACGGTGTTTCTTTGGTCCGAGTTTTATTGATTGAAAGATCCTAATTTAATTATATGTTATAGGCTGAGTTGGCTAAGGAGGGATCCATGGAAGCTAGAACTTTTGAAATGGAATTTGCCAAATTTATAGAAAGGTTTCACCAGGAAATCAGAGACGCTTTTATTGAAGACACCTTTGCTAAGAGGCAATTACTAGCTAATTACCGGCTTGGTCGTGAAATGCTCGAAGAGTTGGCGGACGCGGTGCTTTCGGAATTCACAATAAACATTGATAAAAGGACTACTGTAGAAAGTATTGCGGACAAATACGTGCAGCTTGGCATTCGGTGTTGCGAAGATGGCCTGAGTTACTCCGAGATGATTAGAGTTTTCACCTTGCTCAGACGCCATATCTGGCTTTTTTTTCAGGATAGTAACTTCGCAGGACAGCCATTTGACGTTCGATCCATTGTCGCCCTAAATAATCGAACCACACTGTTTTTTGACCGGGCAATTTATTCTTTCCTGGTTGGATTCGAACAAATACAATCTGAAATCAAGACAGAACTCAATGATATGTACAACACTTTCGTGGACAGGATTTATCACGACATACGAGTTCGCCTCAGATCCGACTCATAATCATATGACCCTGGTTAACACCGAAGGGCGTGTTTATAGACAAAAAAGGGCAGCTTTATCGCTGCCCTTTTGATTTATTCTGATCACAGAGGATGGATCCCAGGGGAAGAGTCAGGACCTTTTATTGAACTACTTGGACGGTGTAGCCGAATTTGTCGCCGTTCTCTACTCGATAGTCGACCTTGACCTTTTCACCAACAGCCGGGCGCCTGAAGGGTATAAACTTTGTTTTCAAACCGACCCTTATGTTGATAACCTCTGCACCTTCAGCCTCGTCAGCGCTTCGAACCGAGAGGCTTTTCGGCGAAGAAGCCACAACCTCTCCTACTA
The DNA here is from genome assembly GCA_026388665.1 of Deltaproteobacteria bacterium. Classification (GTDB taxonomy): domain Bacteria; phylum Desulfobacterota; class Desulfomonilia; order Desulfomonilales; family Desulfomonilaceae; genus CAJBEZ01. The sequence continues at coordinate 42,760 of JAPLJJ010000088.1, read as the reverse complement.
GAGTCTTCGCCGACTTTTCTTCTCTGACAGATTCTTCTTTCACTTCTTCCTTGACTTCGGGTTTAACCTTCTCAGGAGGAGTGGTCTTCGTGATAGCCTTTTTCTCGGCGGGCGGTTGTTTCACCACGGGTTTCTTGGGTGGAGTAACAACTGAAGGCTCTGCTTTGGAAGTCTTGGGCGGCTGCTCGGCAGAAGAAGGTCTTGGGAGTGCCTCCTTCTTTTCCGGGGACCATGATGGATCAGAAACATGGGCCGGGGGTTTAGTTGACCAGACAGGTTTCGGCGTTGCGCATGAATCCTGAACGGAACTCGTATCTTCTCCAACCGTCCTGCAGACGGAACCGCTTGGAGGAGCCGGTGGATAACATTGGGCCGATACCGGTGTCGGGGTTAAACTCACAACCTTGGTTGCCTTCATATACCCATCTTCTAGCATAAAATCTACAGCAACCAGTTCGCCGATACACGGGCGTCGGTTGGGCACATACTTTGTGCGCCACCCAATATTAACCTCTGCGCATTGGCCATTGGATTTTACTGTCATGGTTCTCCATCCATTGTCCACAACAGTGCCTTTAAATGTGCAAACGCGGTAGGCATCGGCCGAAACCGCGCCCATAACAAGGATGGCCATACTTAACGCAATGATGGCCGTACAACTAATAACAGAGTTCTTCCCGAACATTGGGAACCTCCTCACTCGGGGGCGTAAGGATTTTCGCGCTAGATTTTCTGGATAGCGGTTCGAGAACCGTTACCAGCATCCATTGGCTGAAAGTAGCCCAACTAATAGTAGGTTATTAACAAAATGTCAAGTCATTTGAAGTATAATTAGTTATCTATCTGAAATATAGTATGTAATATGTATTGTTGTTTTCAATGGTCCGATCGTTGTCTTTGTAATACTCTTATGCTATATACCGCGAATTCACACTGGAGGCTCTATAAATGGGTATCAGCCGCGACATCTCCGAATGCGAAATCGAATTTGTCAAAGAGATGGCAGAAGGTCTCGGCAATACCGGCGTCATCCTGGATAACCTGCTGACAAAAGCCCATGACGCAAGATCAATGGCTATGGAATTGATGCACACGTACCAGATCGACCCTGGAAACGCGTCTACCAAGCTTGTAAACCTTAACAAGCATATTAGGGAGTATAACGCTTTAGTAGATAAAGCTGAAGATGCTTTACGCTGGTTACTGATACAGAGAGAAGCTTGTGGCTTTAGGACCCATAAGAATGTCAACCTACATTACCCAATTCCATCGAAACTCACCCCAGTAAAGAAATGAATCAAAAAAAATGCTTTAGATACAGTTTCGTTTTAACAAATTTCATCATCCTGAGTTGTTTGTTATTCAGCGTTGGGTTAGCTCAAGCCTCGTCCGAAAGCAATTCAGATTTAGACAAAACAATTGTGGTGACTTTTTTTGAATCGTCTGAATGTCCTTTCTGTGAAAACGTTAAGGAACTGGTTGACGATCTGAAAACTCAACTTCCAATCAAGACAAAGATCTTTGATATCAATCGGCCTGACGACTACGATCTTTTCTGCAAAATTGAGGCGACTCATAGCCCTATGAAGTTTGCGGTACCACTCGTGATAGTTGGCGACATCGTGTTAATGGGACAATCTGAGATATTCTCCAAGTTGGAGGACACGATCAAACGACTTCAGGTTTCGAACTCATCAAATTCGCGTGATCTTCGGTCGGAACATCCAGAAAATTCCAAGGTGACCAACAAGAAAAAATCTCATAGAATTACTGGGGATCCCAAACTGGAATATCCTGTTCCTCCATCAGCCCAACAGGAACAGAACTCACATAAAATCAAGATCGTGAACGACGACCAGAGTTCAGACCCCGGCCCTAAAAAATAAATTCCTCCCCGGAAAACAAGAAGACTTGACTATATAGGATTATATGAATATATTTTTGACAGATCAATCGTGAAGGGGTGCAACATGTTTTCGATAGATGACGAATCAAAAAAATTTCTACAAGAAAAACTTGAGGCTAGTCAGTCTCTGAGAGTGTTTTTCGGCGGCTATGGTTGAGGCGGCCCCAGCATGGGGTTGGCTCTGGATGAGCCTAAAGAAGGTGACGAACATTACACTGTTAACGAATTGCCGATCATCGTTGATCCTTTCGCGATGAAAATGATAAAAGAATCCGGCGGTTTAAAAATCAAATCGAGTATCTTCGGACCGACGGCTGAATTAGCAGGGGCTGCTTGCGGTGAAGGTTGCAGTTGCAGTTAATGGGGATTTGAAATGCCTATATTCGAATTCGAATGCGAGGATTGTGGGCGGCAGTTCGAACGTATATTCTTTATATCTGAATGCGATGATCCAGTGAAATGTCCTTCATGCGAAAGTGAACGAACGAAGAAAAGTTTTTCAGTATTTGCTCATACGGGGATTGAAAAAAGATTGAGTTCGTCGTGCGGATCCTCTGGATCCAAGGGACATTCCTGAGGTTAGGAATTAACGCCGTGAGCGTTTTTCAATAAACAAAGAGGGATCGGAAACGATCCCTCTTCTTGTTCCAGGTATACGATTTCTCAGTCCCACTTACGCCGATCATCAATAATTTTGTGTTCTCCTCCTAATGCTCCAGGCTCAAGAATGGAGACTGAACCTTTGAGTTTTATTGAGTCTCTAATTGTCGCTTCTACTTTGGATACAAAGCCTTCGGCCACTGCGCCTTTGAGTTCTATTTCCAGCTTCATAAGGTCTTGATCACCAGGCCTTTCGACCACTAAACGCGCTTTGGCTATCTCAGGATGGGCTTCAACGACTTTCTGAACCTGAGATGGGTGGACAAACATCCCCTTGACTTTAGTCACCTGGTCGACTCTGCCCATGATTCGAGTTAGTCGAGGTGACTTGCGGCCACATGAGCATGTTGCCGTGGTAATACTGGAGAGGTCACCGGTTCCAAATCTAACTAGCGGATAGATTTTGTTGTTGCAGGTCACGACTACCTCTCCTGGTTCTCCTTCGGGTAACGCGAGGCCTGTATCAGGGTCGACAATTTCCACTATCACATCATGATGAATATGCATGCCGTTCATTTCCGGACACTCGTAAGAAACGCAACCAACATCCGCTGTTCCGTAAGCCTGACGTCCTATAATCCCATACTCTTCTAGAAAACGCCTTCGCATCGATTCGGGAAGCATCTCGGCTGCCAGGAAGGCGACCTCCAGCTTGAGGTCCTTTCGGGGTTTCAAATCCACATCTTCGGCCTTTTTCAGGATAGCCATAAGAAAGCTCGGGGTGCCAATAAAGCCTGTCACTTCGAGGACCTTTATAATGTCAACCTGGGTTTCGGTATTTCCTACACCAGTTGGCACAATCACGCCGCCTAACTCTACGATACCCTCCTCGAACATGTGTCCCGCGGGAGTAAGATGATACGCAAACGTATTTACCACTATATCTCCTGCGCGAAACCCTACCGAATAGAGAGCCGTTTTCCATCGCCAATAGTCAGGCACGTTGCCTACCGGATCATATATGGGCCCCGGTGATTGATGAATTCTGGCCAAATCTCTTGTAGGAACCGTTAGAAATCCTCCAAATGGAGGTCTCGATTTTTGGGCCTCTGACAGGTCCTTTTTTTTGGTTATGGGAAGTTTCTGAAGATCCTCTATCGAACCAATATCAGCAGGACTGAGCCCCAAACTATCTATGGTCTTCTTCAACGGTGTTCCCGCTACGTACGCATGTTTGATGATTTCTTTCAGGAAATCTTCTTGATATTTCTTTCGATCTTCAGCGGACATAAGTTCCTGGTTGCTTAAAATACCTTTGTTTCTGTCTTCAAACACCATACATGCCTCCAACCCTAAAATTTTTTGCAACTAGACGTTTGGTAATTTACGTTAGGATTTCCAAACCTTAAAATATACCCGGTTCCCGGAACTCGCCAAACACATCTCTAAAGACATCCGCCATTTCTCCTACAGTCGCGTAGGCTTTGCAACATTCGACGAGCGCGGGCATCACGTTTCCTTTTGATCTGGCTGCATTCTCCAGTTTGTTCAGAGTCCGTTTCACTTCGGAGGAGCTTCTCTCAGCCTTGATTTGTTTAAGACCCTGTTCTTGGCGTTCCTGCGTGAGACCATCATATTCATGCAACTCTACATCAGGTTCAATGCCATCAACAAATTTATTAACGCCAATTTTGACATATTCACCGTTCTTTAGTCCCCTCTCCCATTCGTAAGCCTGTCTGGAGACAAGTCTCTGAACGTACCCGGTTGAGACAGCCTCAATCATTCCACCAATTCTTTTTATGGTAGTCCGCTCCTCTTGAATTTTATCTTCCATTTGCTTGGTGAGAGTTTCGATGAAGTACGAGCCGGCTAAAGGATCCACGGTGTCTCTAAGCCCGATTTCATCCATCAGGAGTTCACATGTCCTAAGAGACAAAAGGGCGGCTCTCGGTGTGGGAATTGTAAAAGCCTCGTCAAAGGAACAGAGGGCCGTGGTTTGAGCGCCGGCGAGCGCTGCTGCAAGTGCATAATAGGCGCTTCTAATGATGTTGTTTTCAGGTTGAGTCTTAGTGAGCCCGAATCCGCCGCCCCCAAATAAGCCTCTCAGGCGCATGGATTTCGGGTCTTTGGCGCCCAATTCTCCTTTCAGAATCAGGGCCCATAATTTTCGTGCAGCTCGAAATTTCGCTACCTGTTCCCACAAGTTACCAAAAATATTAAGGTTAAAAGTGATACGACCAGCAACATCGTCTACATCTAAACCCCTGGAAACAGCCTCATTTATGTAGGTGACAGCTATCTCCAGCGCAAATGCTATCTCCTGAGCAGGATTTGCGCCGGATTCCCTTATGTGATATCCGCAGACAGAGACAGGACTGCATCTCGGCAGATTTGATATTGAATATTCTATAGTGTCGCCGATGAGCCTTACAGCGTCTTCTACCGGGTATATCCATGCGCCTCTGCCTATCATCTCCTTAAGGATATCGTTTTGTGGCGTGGCGCTTATCCTCTTAGGACTGAAACCCCTTTTCTCGGACATGGCCTGATACATCGCCAACATCACTGACGCGACCGCGTTAATCGTTAACCCTGTTCCGATATTTTCCAGGTCAATACCTTCAAACGCGACTTCAAAGTCTCGAAGGGTATCAACAGCCATACCAACTCGACCGACCTCCCCCGCTACCAACGGATTGTCCGAATCGTACCCCATCTGCGTCGGCAAATCGAAGGCCACATTAAGACCTGTCTGGCCGTGAGATATTAAGAGCTTGAAACGTTCATTGGTCTCGGCGGGCGTGCCAAAACCTGAATACTGCCGAGTCGTCCAGGCCCTTGATCGATAACCCTCCGGATGAATCCCCCGCGTGAAAGGATAGTCGCCTGCATCCCCAAGATCTTTCTCATAATCATATCCGATTTCCGTCAGATCCTCCGGTCCATATTGTTTCTTAACCTTGATTCCGGACTGAAGGATAACCTCTTGGATCGCATCCTTCTTGTTTTTGATATATTTGGCTACACCCATATGATTTTACCTACCATGAGAAGAGCCCGATCCTGAAGCCGGGCATTCCTTCCCTCTGTATCCGTGGATCGCCTTCTACTCCTTAAGTCCTCAAATGATTCCATCTGCTTTTATCCTGCTCATATGTTCGTCGGTCATTCCCAGTTCCCCTTGATAAATTTCCGCGTTATGCTCCCCGAACCTGGGCGGGAATTTCAATCTCCCTCCTGATTTTTCAAGAAAAGCAGTCGTAACCGGCGCAGGCGCAAGAGTGAGTTCAAAGCCGGTCCTGGGGTCCTTAGCTTTCAGGAGCTTATCTTTAATTAAGGGATCTGTTACTACTTCGGGAATAGAGCTTATCTTTGAAGCAGCAATCCCGACGCTTCTCATATCTTCAACAAGTTCATCCGAAGACAGTGCGCTGGTGACTTCCGAGATCAAGCGGTTCAAATTACTTACATCCTTAATACGCCCGGAATTCTTCTTATACTCGTCCTTCCGGAGAGAAGAAAACTTGCTCAGGTTGGAAAGCGCCTGGAACTGTTTGTCATTTCCGACCGCGATATAAACGTATCCGTCACGCGTCGGGTAAACCGACACAGGCGCGAAAAATTCGTGAGTATTGCCGCGTCGAGTAATCTTTTTTTCGAAGCAACAGGTCATTGTAATCGGCACAGTGAGCCAAGATGTAGTGCTCTCGAGCATTGACACATCAATTCTGGAACCCTCACCCGTAACGGATCTGGAATATAGGGCCTTCATTAGTTGGCCATAAGCGTGTTCGCTGGTCCCCATATCAGGCAGAGGCACACCGGTTACCTGAGGACTCCCGGATGGTTCACCCGTCAGATCCATCAGGCCCCCTCGCGCCTGAAGTATTGGATCGTAAGCGGCATCATTGCTTTGAGGCCCAAAGCCAGTCACCCCAAGCCAGATAATATCCGGCTTGATCTTTTTAAGAGATTCGTAATCTATTCCAAGTTTTGTGTAATTTTTCGGAAGCTGATTAGTTGCAAAGATGTCCACGTCCAATTCCTGTATTAGCTTACGAAGTATTCCCTGGCCCTGAGGGTCGGCCAGATTGAGCGTGAGCGCCTGCTTGCCTGAGTTTATCGCCATGAAATAACTGTTCATGCGATCCTCACCCGGCAGAAAAGGCTCACCCACCAGGCGATTAGGATCACCGAAGACCGGGTGTTCCAGTCGGATAACCCGGCAACCATCCATGGCCAGCCGGTAGGTCAGATATGGCAAGACAGTGGCTTGTTCCAAAGATAACACAGTGATCCGTTGAAAGATTTCCATTTGGGTGGTCTCCTTTTTGTTGGAAGGGGACATTGGTGTTGACACGGATTTTTGGACCGCCTATGATGACGGCATATTGTATTAATGAACTAATCACAGTTAATCTGAAGAAATCAGTTGTGTCAAGTTCAATGGATTGTTCTTCCTGACTTCTCTCCGGCGCTTTGGCCCCCAAACCTTATTTCTGTTTGGGCAAAATCGTTTCACTGAGGAGAGCGTATGCGTCTACCTGCCTTCGATTACTATTCGCCCACATCAATTGAAAATGCTATTCAAATAAAGAACGAATTCGGCGGTTCCGCTGTGATCCTCGCTGGCGGGACAGACCTCATTGTGAATCTCAAGAATCGAGTAATTGCCCCCTCCGTTGTAATCAGCCTCAAGAATCTGAGAGAATTAAGAAAAATTGACTTAGCGGGAGATTCCCTGGTGATTGGCGCAGGCGCATCACTGAGTCAAGTGGCGTGCAACGAGAATGTTCAAAGACACTTCCCTATTCTAGTAGATGCGATAAAACACATTGGCGCCCCTTCGATTCAACGACACAGAGGTTCAATCGGAGGAAACCTGTGCCTTAATCCAAGGTGCCTTTTCTACAACCAGTCTTTTTTCTGGAGAAAAGGGAAAGGCTCCTGCTTGCGAACTGGGGGCAAGACTTGCCTTGCTCTGGAAAAGGCGGAATCATGCCAGGCCATCTGTTCCGCAGACACGGCGCCTGTCATAGTGGCTCTTTCGGGTCAACTTACGATTGTAGGCAGGGCTGGATCAAGAAGCTGTTCAGCTCAAGAGTTTTTTACCGGCAAAGGCGAAACACCCTTCAATTTGGGGCCGGATGAAATTTTGACTGAAATTCGTATCCCCATCCCGTGGGCGCCTATTTCATCGTCCTACAAGCGTCTGAGTTACCGGTCTGCGATTGATTTTCCCGTAATAAACGCTGCCTGTGTCGCAACATTTGAACAGGAAAAGATATTCAGGTTCCGTTTAGTGGTCTCAGCGGCAGGCCCGGCTCCAATCACTTTGAAAGATCTTGAATCCACGTTCATAGGACGGGAACCATCTCAAGAACTCTTTTCGGAAGCGGAGCAAGCAGCAGTTAGAGCGGTTGAAGGGATCGTGGTGGATAATTCCATAGCGTCAAAACAATATAGAGTGAAAATGGCGGGAGTTATGGCTCGTCGGGTTACACAATCAGCGTTGACGGCTTCGCGTCGGTGAATGAAGTGATCAGTCCGCTGCCGTGTGTAATCTTAAGACGCGGTGAACATTCTATAATTTTATCCGGATCTAATACGATAAATATCAGTTTCTTTTTAAATATTTCAGATGTGACAAATTTCCCAGGTTACTTGGATCGGACATGAAAAAACTCTTAATCACAATGACGGTCAATGACGAACAATTTGACCTGATGGTCAGACCTAACGAAACCTTGACGGAAACATTACGTGAGCGACTAGGATTGACCGGCGTTAAAGAAGGCTGTGCCGAAGGGGTCTGTGGCGCCTGCGCGGTCCTTATGGATCAACATCCTGTGAGAGCGTGTCTCACTCTGTCAATGGAAGCCGATGGAACATCTATAACGACGATAGAGGGCCTTGCCTCCGACGGAAAATTGCATCATTTGCAGGAATCGTTCATAAATCACGGAGCTGTGCAATGCGGATTCTGCACTCCAGGAATGATAATGGTATCCAAAGCTTTGCTGGACGAAAAGCCCTCACCTACGGATGACGAAATCAAAGAGGCTTTGTCGGGCAATCTGTGCCGCTGCACTGGATACAAAAAGATTCTGGAAGCTGTTCGTAGCACTACCCAAATTGATCCAAAAAAAGGTGCATGAACTGAGTCGCGTTATTACGCTACTTTCCTCAGTTTTGGGTGTGAAGAAATTGGAGGGCGAAATTGGCGAACCCTGACTATCATCTTATCGGGAAAAGCCTACCAAGAATAGATTCGGCGCCTAAAGTATCAGGTGAAGCATTGTTCACCGGCGACCTGAATCTTCCTCGTATGCTTGTGGGAAAGATACTACGGAGTCCCTACACTCACGCTCTGATCAAGACTATTGACATATCCAAGGCCAAAGCCCTGAAGGGCGTTCACGCGGTCATTACAGGTCAAGACACCGCTGGTGAAAAATGGGGGGTGTTCAAATATACGAGAGACCAGCAACTCCTTTGCGTCGATAAGGTACGTTATGTCGGAGACGAAGTCGCTGCAGTCGCGGCGGTAGACGAAGAAACCGCAGATGAAGCTCTGGATCTTATCAGCGTCGAATATGAAGAACTTCCGGGAGTTTTCGATTGTTTTTCCGCAATAGCTCCTGGCGCGCCTGTAATACACGACAGCCATCCACGAAACATAAATGTGGCGGTCAAGATCGAAGTAGGCGACGTAGAAGAGGCGTTCAAGAAGTGTTCTATCATCCGAGAGGACACATTTGCCGCTGACGAAGATTCTTATTTCATGATGGAGCCGTACGCTGTCGTAGCCAACTACCGATCAGATGGTTCCATTGAAATATGGATGCCCAACGCGTCTCCACACACAAAAGCCAAAGCCCTGTCAAACGCTCTGAGGATTCCGCTTACAAAGGTCATAGCCAGAAAGATAACGATCGGAGGGGCATTCGGCGGGCGTTCGGACGTTTTTCCGGCAGAGTTCATCACGTGCCTGCTGAGTATCAAGAGCAAACGGCCGGTTAAGGTCGTATACACCCGGGAAGAAAACTCCATCGCTACCCGTATGGGACATGCGATGACCACTACAATAAAGACAGGGGTCGACAAAGAGGGGCGAGTACTAGCCAGAGACATTGTCTCTTATCTGGACGGTGGGGCCTACTCAAGCACAGGACCAATAGCCACTTCCGTCCCTTTCTTATGCCATGAGCAGACATATCGCCTCGAGAATGTGCGATTCCACGGATACCGGATTTACACAAATAAGCCTGTGAGAGGAATGATCAGGATTCACGGCCGATCCTTCGCCTGCGGGATTGATACTCAGTTGGACATGATCGCTCAAGAATTAGGAATTGATCCGATAACGATAAGGCTCAAAAACGCCAGGAGACCTGGCGAGACAACCGCCACCGGTTCGTACGTTTCGAGCTGCGGACTCGTGGAATGCATCGAAAAGACTGCCGCAAAAAGTGACTTTATCAACAAGTTCAATAACAAGAAGCCATTCCATGGTATCGGTATCGGGATAAATTCGGTCCAAACAGGATTTCCTCTGGGAATTCGAGGCGGCTCCCAAGCACTTATTAAATTTCACGAAGATGGTGGAGCAACTGTCATTTCCGGCGTTGTTGATAACGGTCAGGGAAATGACAACATGCTGGTTCAGATAGCCGCCGAAGAACTGGGCATTCCCGTAGAAGAAATTCGACTTATTTCTGCGGACACGGAGATTACCCCTACTGACGCGGGATCTTATTCAATGATCTCCACTTTTGGCGGCGGTAACGCGGTAAAACGAGCCGCAGCGGACGCTCGCAGGCAAATTTTTGAAATTGCGTCCGAGTTATTGGAAGCCGATCCGGAAGACCTCGTCGCAAAGGACAAGAAGATCTTTGTCCGGGGAGCGCCCCATGCAGGCATCCCCATGGAAAAAATCATTCGAAAGTCGCTGTTGATAGGACGTCCGATCATGGGGACAGGGTCGTTCTCGCCTGAAGTCGATCAACGCCGTGAATGGGTTTCCAATCCCCGTGGCCAACTTTCTCAAGCCTTTTCATTCGGCGCGACTGTGGCAGAGGTTGAGGTTGATCCTGAAACAGGGACCGTTAAAGCCCATAATGTCACCTGTGCTCAGGATTGTGGATTTGCATTGAACCCAATGGTGGTGGAGGGACAGTTCCAGGGCGGCGTCGCCATGGGAGGCCAGGGCGGTATGCTGACTGAGGCGCACCACTGGAGCCAGGGGCACGTGTTGAACCCGACAATGCTCGAATATAAGATCCCCATTATCAAGGACATGCCGAATATAGAAACAATAATAGTTGAGTCAATTGATCCGGTTGGTCCGTATGGAGCGAAAGAGGCGGGTATGTCCATCGCCATGTCAGCGGCTCAAGCTTACGCGAACGCTATTGGTAATGCTCTGGGGATTTATTTCAACCGTTTTCCGTTAACTCCGGAGCGCATATTCGACGCCATAGAAAACCGTAAATCAGGTATTGAAACAGCGTGGGACCTTGAACCCGCGCGAGTGATTGAATTCGATAAGTGATTCAGGAGGATTTGATGACCGTTAGCAAGTGGATTCACATGGGAACTGTCCTGAGCCGGCAAGCAGAGCAGTATCCTGACAAACTGGGTTGCCAGGACAAGAACAAAGATCTCACATTTAAGCAATGGAATGAAAGAAGTTGCCGGTTAGCGAACGCCCTGACCGCTATGGGTTGCGGACACGGCGATAGATTCGCTGTTATCGCATACAACCGTGTCGAATGGATGGAAATTTACGCCGGATGCGCCAAAGGCGGGCAAATATGCGTACCGATCATGTTCCGACTTGCCGGCCCTGAAATTGAATACATAACTAATGATGCTGGATGTAAAGCGTTCATAGTCGAAAAACCATTCGTTGAGACAATTAATTCCATAAGGGAAAAATTGACGGTCTCTAAAGCGAATTTCATCTATCTGGGAGAACCAGGAGATACTATTCCGGATGGATATGTCGGATATGAAGAATGGCTGACGGCTAGCCCTGCTACCGAACCTGATCTGCTTGTGGACTCTGCCGATCCGTGGACCTTCATGTACACTTCGGGCACTACCGGGAAACCCAAAGGCGTCGTGCGAACTCATGAAAGCTATCTCGGAATGTACTACCTGGACATTGCCAACATGGGACTAAGAGCGACGGATAAAGCTCTCATGGTTATGCCTATGTGCCATGTAAATTCGATTTACTATTCTTTCCCGTACACTTTAGTTTCAGCGCCCGTTTGCATCTACAATGAGTCCAGTTTTAACGCCCAGGATTTCCTGACAACGGTTCAGGAATATCAGGTCACATTCACTTCTCTGGTTCCGACTCATTACATAATGGTCCTCTCATTACCGGACGAGATTAAGAATAAATTCGATGTCTCGAGTATGAGACAGCTTCTTATTTCGTCTGCACCCGCAAGGAAGGAAACCAAGGTAGCAATTCTCGATTTCTTCAAAAATGCGGAGTTATGGGAGGCCTATGGATCAACAGAAGCAGGGCTTGTAACCTTGTGCCGCCCCGAAGACCAACTTAGAAAATTGGGGACAATCGGACGAGAGATTTTTGGTATTGATCGAATAAAAGTCCTTGATGAAGAAGGAAACGAAGTTCCGGATGGACAGGTCGGTGAACTCTACGCTCGAACACCGATGCTGTTCAAAGAATACTGGAATCTTCCCGAAAAGACCAAAGAGGTTTTCAACGGAGAATGGTTCACCGCGGGTGATATGTGTTTTAGAGATCCTGAGGGTTTTTATGTGCTCGTGGATCGCAAGGCTAACATGATCATAACCGGAGGAGAAAACGTGTTTCCCTCTGAAGTTGAGAACGCCCTTGCGTCACATTCCGCGGTCAAAGACGTGGCTGTGATCGGGGTGCCTCATGAAAAGTGGGGTGAGTCAGTTCACGCATTTGTCATTCTAAAGTCAGGAGTGGAGCCGTCCGACAGCTTGAAGGATGAGATCAAGCGACTTACCAAGACCAAGATTGCGGGATATAAGGTCCCAAAATCGATCGAATTTATTTCGGACGATGACATGCCACGCACCGGAACCGGCAAGATCTTGCATAGGGTTTTGCGAGAACAATACGGTTCCTGGAGTGATGCAAGGTAACTTTTCCCGGCCGTAAATTTTAATTGTCGAGGGACAGTAGTCAGCATTCGGAGCAAGACCTTCAATTCGCATTAATACGATTTTGCTCACATGAAAGTAACATGGGACATGGGTTTCCTGAACGAAGATTCGACGGCTTTGCGTCGCTTGTAGTGAAGGAAAACCCTGGTCCATGCCTGCCGGCCATTTAATCGTTGAAAAGCGAATCGGTATAAGATACCGAACACTGGTTGAATCGACAGAGAAGTGGCCTCTGGTCACTTCTTTTTTTTTCAGGACTACGCTGTTGCGGCTCGGATATTTGTGTGGTATTGCTTCCCATGCTTCGTTGCCGTCGCAGTCATTCAATAATTATTGGAGAGGGAATGAGATTAGCGGCATTGCCCATTTTATTGATAATACCTATTTTCTCGGCTTTGACTATTCCACAAGCAATGGCCCAATCCGCGTCTAATATGGAAAAGGACGCCCCCCAACGGTGGGTCTCCCATCAAATGTTCCAGCCCCCGCCTCGTGATTCTGAGAGATCGAAAATTTCAGAGAATACGATTGAAGAAATTAGGCGACTTTACTTGGAGGCTGAAAAAGAAATTCAAGCCAGGAATCAGTCCAAGACTCACCAGCGAGAGCCATAATCGGAGTAAAACCTCGACCCGACCATACCGATTCGCTTTTTCAAATAGTTGTCGCCACCAAGACTAATGACAGGCACAGAGGCCGGTCCCACTACGCGGGACTTTATTTCTTGGCAGTAATGAGGTTCCACCGAAATGACAACGTGTCGCAGGACAAGTGAGAAAATAGTTTGTCCAGCATTTTCAGTCGATCTTCATACCCGAAAGACGGATATAGCCCCGCAGACATGGCTGGGATAGAATAGAACTGCTTGAGCAGATCAAGATCATATAAGAAGTTGATAGTTTCAACATCAATCGAACCAAAGAGATTCTGCACGAAATTAGCCAGGCCATCAAATTCAACCGGTTTCTTCATACTGACATTGGTTTGAGCATCCCGGTCCGCACAAATAAATGCGTTCTCAGCGCTATTGTCATAAACCCCCACCATATAAGTCAAACCCAGTTCGCCGCCAGGTTCCAAGAGTTTCCAAGCCTGGGACAAACTTGCCTGGTAGTCCGGAACTAGAAATATGGACGCGCTGTAAATAACAACATCTACTGACTCGTGCAAACAACTCAGGAGGTCGCCGGCGTCTCCTTCGATGAACTTGAGCCTTGATGGATCCTGATTGTTACTTCTCGCCACATCCAACATGGAAGGCGAATTGTCGAGCCCCCACACCATAGCTCCAGGGATAGTCTCTAAGATCTGTCTAGAACTGGCACCTGTGCCACACCCGATATCAAGGACCCTGGCATTGGACTGGATTTTGAGCCTATCAAGCAGAACAGCGTTCAGAGAGTAAAAAAAACCGTATTTAGTCTCAAATTCCGAATACTTATCCGGACTCTGTTCGAAATTTCTCTTTACTGCGTATTTAATCTTCAGAATCTTCTTTTCGTCCATCTTTTTCCTTTGCAGTTTCGGACTCTGGATCTGGGACTGGACGCGCAGGCTGATAGACATTGGGCACGATAACGACGCGTTCGAGGTTTCTCTTGTAACTCGACTCACTATGATCGTCCCCATGCTTCCAGATCCTCAGCATGTCTTTGGCCTGCTTCTTGTCAATACCCAGAATTTGCCGGAGCTGCCCCATGGTGATACATTCTTTTTCGTATGTGTATCGGGCAATTGTATCTAAAGGATACTCCCTGAGCTTCTCGATAGGAACTCTTATACCTACACCCGCCAGAAAACCGTGGAGTTCAGTGTAGGGATCTTTCCGTGACGTCTTCGCTGCGTTGTCCAGTTCAACCTGCTCGGTGCCGGACTCCGGCTTCTTGAAGTAACTGGTTGAACCATCAATGAAATCCTGCCGTATCGGGGAAAACAGATCGATGACCTGACAGCCTTCCGGTCCTGCTAAAGCGCTGTGAGGAACCATTGACGGGATCACTAACATCTCGTTAGGCCCCAATATAAAATCTCCGTGTTCCGGAAAATGGAGCGTCACCTGTCCGGTCTGCACCATGGTAAGTTGTTCAGACTCATGTTCATGAATCGGGACCCCGGAATTCGGGGCAAGTTCGATACGAACAGCCATCAGATTCTTGCCCCAGATCATCTGACGGCTTATTGCCTCAGATAATTTCTCTTTGCTGATCAGGTCCCATGACCGTTTTTCCATGAACTTTCCTCACGAGTAAAATTTTCACGTAATATGGATCTGAGTTTATCTATTATGCTGGTTACTTGTCTTTCTGTCTCCTCAAGTTCTCCACTATTGTCAATTATTATGTCAGCCATCGTTTTCTTGGATTCTATGTCCATCTGGGCGTTCAGTCTGGACAAGGCTTGATCAGGCGATATCTTGTCCCTGTGCAATAAGCGCTTCTTTTGGAGTTTTCGGGGAGAGTAGACCAGTATCACCAGATCAAAGGCATTTTCCCAGCCAGCCTCAAATAACAGGGGCACATCAACAACAACTATGGAATTCCCTTGTTTCCAATATTCTTTTACGAGACGCTCTTTTTCACTGGACACTCTCGGATGTATTATCGCTTCCAGGATTTTTCGTTTTGAAGGATCGGAGAAAACTACTCTAGCTAATTCAGGCCGATTCAAAGTCCCGTCGGTATCTACAACGGAATCTCCGAAAACTGCCTTTATGTCTCTTAGGCCGTTAGAACCTGGTTTTACAACCTCACGAGCGAGTTCATCCGCGCATATTACAGGAATGCCGTTCTGACGGAAAATGTTGCTCACATAACTCTTGCCGCTGGCTATTCCCCCGGTAAGCCCGACTGTTAAAGAGCGTTTGCCATATTTCGCACTGGTCTTCTTATGATCTCTAACCATTTGAATACAAACCAAACCCCGTGGAAAAATTTTGGGGCGTTCAATCTTTCCTCTTTATTTCATTCCAGGCTGCGTCTAAGGCTCGGTCAAGCTTTTTCCCGGTCTTTTGCACAGTCTCCATCAACCCACCGAAATGTGTTTTTATTACTTCGGTCATTTGTCCCGAGTGTTCCTGGACCTGTTTAACCCTATCCTCACCAATCCTCCCAAGGACCGTCCATTGTTTGTCCAGGACTTCCCTTGCCTGATTGACGCATAAACCAAAGGTGTCTTTGCTCAAGGCCCCTATAGTTTTCAGGCGTTGCTTAAGATCAGTGATGAAATTATCCCAATCAAGATTCCTTTCGCGATCAAGCAGTTCCCAAGCATCTTTTATCTTAGCCGAGGCTGTTTCTATGTCACCAACAGCCATTTTTCCGGAGCGTTTGAGCGTCTTTGCGGTCTGATCAACCGCGGAAAAGAAATCTTCCTTTGAAGCGCCCCAACTCTTCTTAAGAAAAACCCTGATCTCTCCTAACATGAAAACACCGATTGTCCCGATATTCTCCATCATTTCGGCTATTGAATCCCTTACGTCCGCTGGTTTCTTTTCCATGAATGCCTCTCTTATTATTCCTTAATAAAAAGAAGATAGTTAACAGGATAGACATTGCACAGTGCTATTTTGATTCATTCAATTTTGAGCGGTTTCTCTCTTGGCCTTTACAAGTACTACGGTAGACGCGTCGGCGCAACAAAATTGATCCGTCATTTGACCAACATGGTTATGTGAGACATAAGAGATAAAACATAAATATAAACCGTGACTTTTCTGAATAATTTATTATAATTTATTAAGCTAATGGCGTGGTCCTAATTTTTTTTGACATTATGGAATCATTCCCGAAAAAAGGTGGTTGCAAGCAAGATGGTTCTTGATCATAAGGTAAAGGCGCCGGAAGGTTCCAAAACATTACAGGTGTTTCAGCAGGTTGAATTTGAAGATTCTTCAAAGCTTGAACTGTTGGATGAAGCGATAATTCTGGAAGATTCGTTAGTCGGCTCCAATGCCCCAATTGATCAGGGTAGTTCTGGCGCCTCCGATCCACAGGGTTCGGTTTTGAAGACTCAAGAGATAGAAGGCGCTGTTTCAGATCCGGATCTCATTTCCTACTGGGCTAACCTTGAAAAAACAACTCAAATGGATCGTATTTTGCCTGCTCCTCTACTTCCTATGAGTCTCGCGATAATCGCTCTATTCCTAGTGACTATCTTCTTAAACACTTGACCCGCTGTTGAGAAAATTTTCGTTCGTTTTGTTCACGAGCCGATTCTTGACAGATCCCCATGTTATTGATAAAAAAAAGCGGAGCGTTATGGCCGGCTCATAGATCCTTTAATTAAAACGAGATTCGTGACCAGGAATCGGTTGAGGCCAGGAATATAAGCATCCTCTTTCATGGATGATTAGTATTTTTTGGAGATGGGTAACGAACCCTAATGTTCGCCTGTAACCACTGACCGTTGTAATACATTTTACATCAAGGGAGGAATATCCTCGTGAAAGTCCTTGTATCGGACAATCTATCTGATTTGGGTGTTCAAATTTTTAGGGACGCACCCGGCGTCGAAGTTGACGTTAGAGTCGGCTTGAGCCCGGAAGAACTCATCGCAACGATCCCGCAGTATCACGGCCTGGTAGTTCGAGGAGCCACCAAAGTAACCGCGGAAGTGATTGCCGCGGCCGATAACCTGAAAGTCGTAGGTCGCGCGGGGACTGGGCTTGATAACGTAGATATCAGAGCGGCTTCCAAAAGAGGCATTGTGGTGATGAACACCCCTGGCGGAAATTCAGTAACTACAGCCGAACACGCCATTTCCATGATGATGTCCCTGGCAAGAAATATTCCTCAGGCAAACGCGTCAATGAAGCAGGGAAAATGGGAGAAGAAAAAATTCTCCGGATCCGAGGTCTTCAACAAGATCCTTGGTGTTGTGGGATTGGGTAAGATCGGGGCTATCGTGGCAGACAGGGCGATGGGACTGGGTATGAAGGTTATCGCTTATGACCCGTTCCTTTCAGTTGATCAAGCTAAACAGATGGGCGTAAGACTCGGAACAATAGAAGACGTTTTTAACGAATCCGACATAATTACACTGCACGTGCCTTTGACGGATGAAACAAGAAACCTGATAAGCTCGAAAAACATAGCCAAAATGAAGTCGGGGGTCAGGATCATAAACTGCTCAAGAGGCCCGGTCGTGAATGAAGATGATCTGGCGGACGCGATCGAGTCCGGTAAAGTTGGGGGCGCGGCTCTTGACGTGTATTTGCAGGAACCTCCCGGTTTGACCCGCCTGATTCAACTGGATCGAGTAATATGCACACCGCACTTAGGGGCTTCTACCGCAGAAGCTCAGGATAATGTCGCAATCGCGGTTGCGAACCAGATCAGGGATTACCTTCTGGATGGGACAATTCAGAATGCGGTTAATGCGCCGGCTGTTTCCGGTGAGGCCCTTGAAAATCTCAAGCCGTACCTGGACTTGGCCCAGCGACTGGGTCTCTTCTTGGGCGCTATGATTCAGACCGGCATTAAAACCGTCGAGGCGCAATACTCTGGCGATGTCCTGGAAATGGAACTCAAGCCGATCACAACGTCCTTTTTGAAAGGATTGTTGACACCGATAATGGTTGACGACGTCAATCTGGTAAATGCGCCGATGGTTGCTGAAGAGAGAGGCATAGTAGTCTCTGAAACCAAAGTAAGTCGCGCTGAGAACTTTATCTCTCTTTTGCGTTTCAAAGTAATTACCCAAAACAGAGAACACGTTGTGGAAGGCACATTGTTCGGTAAGTCCGAACCCCGCATGGTGAGATACGGGCATTTCCGAGGTGAATTTGATTTATCCGGGGAACTGCTTCTCATCCACGGTTGGGACATGCCGGGCATAATCGGTCAGGTAGGACTCACGTTAGGCAACCGTGGGATCAATATTTCGCATTTTCAGTTTGCCCGTTATCAGCCTGGAGGCGAGGCGCTACTTTTTCTGACAACCGACACGAAGGCGGGTGACGAAGTCCTGAATGACCTGGGAGCGGTCAGCCACGTAGTTTCAGTTCGCCGTATTACTATATAGAATGCAGGCGCCCTCTGCTGGTGTCTCTCTGTGGTAATTTTGTGAACAGGGGCGCTACATCGTTTTAGACTCTTGGGACGGATATCGTTCGTTCGTAACAGGTCTCAAATATGTTAACCGTTAAAGACAATAATAAATTGGATCTTCCGAAACAGGACAACTATGAGAGGGCTCTGGCCATTGGGCTCGACATCTTCAGCAGAAAAGATCCGAAATGGATAGCGAAAAAGTCGGGGTCTTTAATTTCAAGGGGGGGGGCGATCGTAGTGCCTCACCTGAACATGCATGTCCTGCTGGATCTCGAAACTAAGAAGTTCACTATTCAGGAGACTGGGGAAGAAGCCCCTATCTGGCTGTCCATACTTTGTGTGCACTACCTGAATTCAAGCGAAGGCCGCAAACCTACGGGAAAGCTCAAACATTTCAGAGAATTCAAAGAAGGCGCATTTTATGAACCGGCCTTTAACAGAAGAACAAAAGAGATTTTGATCGCCGTATTCGGTAAGAATCCTTCCCTTATGGTTGAAGTTGGAAAAGAACTGAACGGAAAGGTCCTTGACAGCGGTGACGCGGCGATTGAGCTTTCCTACTTTCCATTCATGCCAATTACGTGCGTAGTATGGAAAGGGGATGAGGAATTTCCACCAGAGGCAACTGTGCTGTTTGATGAAACTGCGGAACTCTATTTTAGCGCCGAAGACATGGCTGTGGCAGCCCAGATGGCCGTCCTGGAATTGATGAGACGATCCAAACGATAATAATATCTAGAACATAATTCTTCAGGACTTATCCGAATTTTTGAATTACCTTACTGAGGTCACTATGAAGATCGCTGTCTCGGGTAAAGGGGGAGTAGGCAAGACTACGCTAAGCAGCTTATTAGCTCGCTATTGGGCCAGAAAGGGCTACAGGGTTTTGGCTGTTGACGCTGATCCTGACGCCAACCTTGGGTCCGCTCTGGGTATTGACACTTCCGGTATAACGCCGATCGCCAAAATGGAAGACCTAATTTATGAACGGACGGAGAGTAAAAAGGGGACCGTTGGCGGATTCTTCAAAATGAATCCGAAGGTGGATGACCTGCCGGAGGCTCTCGGACGTGAAAAGGATGGTGTTAGGCTTCTTATAATGGGGACAGTCAAGAAAGGCGGAGGGGGATGTATATGTCCTGAAAGTGTCTTACTTAAGGCCCTAATAAATCATCTGGTTCTTTATGAAAAAGACCTCGTTATAATGGACATGGAAGCAGGTATTGAGCATTTGGGCCGCGGCACGGCCCAGGGAGTGGATCGCCTGCTAATAGTTGTGGAGCCCGGTCAAAGGAGTATAGAAACCGCAAACAAGGTTCGACAGCTTACTCAAGATATAGGACTCAAGAACATCGCTGCGGTGGGGAGTAAAGTTCGCAATCCGGACCAGGAAAAGTTCCTGAAGGAAAATTTAGGTGAGATTCCTCTGATTGGTATTATACCTTTCTCCGAGGAGATCGCCAGGGCGGATCTTGAAAATCGTCCACCGTCTCTCGATGACCCTGAGATATTCGGGGCAATCGAGAAAATAGCTTCAGCCATCGAAAACTAATCAATATTAAATGATAGATCGAAAATATTGAGGAAATATAGCGCTAGGATTTGGATTGCTCATTATAGGCCGTGAAGTAGCTAACACGACCGTCACGCAGATATCAGCTAAAAAACTTTTAGGAGGACCGCATGTCAGCCAAGATCATTAGTGGAAATGAAGTTTCTCAACAACTCAAAGACGAAATGAAAGAGGAAGTCGTCAAGCTCAAAGCTCAGGGTTTGGAACCCTGCCTTGCGGTTATCCTGGTCGGTGAAGACCCCGCGTCAAAAGTCTATGTATTGAACAAGAAAAAGGCGTGCGAGTATATCGGGATCAAGTCTCTGGAAACCAGACTGCCGGCGACTACCACGACAGAAGAACTAATTAGGGTCATAGAGGGATACAACAAGGACAAGACCGTTCACGGTATTCTCTGTCAGTTGCCGTTGCCCAAACATATACCGGAAACAAAGATTTTGCGTTCGATTCTTCCCGAAAAGGATGTGGACTGTTTCCACCCCTTTAACGTTGGGTTGATCAGCATTGGTGAAGTAAGATTCCTCCCATGCACACCGGCAGGCGTCATAGAGCTTATCAAAAGAGGGGGATTCGAAACCGCTGGTAAGGACGTCGTCATCCTAGGGCGAAGCAACATAGTGGGTCGGCCCCTTTCGAATATGCTCGACCAACGAGATATGAACGCGACAGTCACGATGTGCCATACAAAAACCAAGAATCTAAAAGCTCGTTGTGCGGAAGCCGATATAGTCATTGGAGCTATTGGCCGCCCGGAATACGTAACAGCGGACATGGTCAAGGAAGGCGCTGTCGTGATTGATGTAGGTATTAACAGAGTGGACGCCCCAGGAACGGAAAAGGGCTTCAAACTGGTGGGAGACGTAGCGTTTAATGAGGTAAAGGAAAAGGCGGCGGCTATAACACCGGTTCCTGGTGGTGTTGGCCCCATGACCATCGCAATGTTGATGAAAAATACCCTGACAGCTGCTAAGGAGGCTTTCTTCAAGAAATAACCTTGAGGAATAACCTTTGGGAAAATGATCTTAGAGTTAAGGGTGAGAAGTTCTTACAGATAGATCAGTAACACTAATTCGCATTTCAACGAGTAACTTTCCTGGAGCACCAGGACGGTGGTCACCTTCACTACGAGCGACGCAGAGCCGTCGAATCTTCGTTCAGGAGTTCCCCGTCCCGGTGCCACACGATAACATTGCGCTAAAAAGCATAATACGCGCAACCTGCTTGCAGAACTTGACAAGCTCTTCTCGCTAGCCCCCAACCATTTTCATTCACAATTATTTCTAAATCATAAGGTCGCCGGGGTTTGAATTTTCAGAATATTCTGTCAAGATATTTCGAGCCTTTTCCACATCCCTCGCAATTTGTAATTTCAGTTCATCAACTGAAGCAAAAGTGCGTTCAGCTCGGAGCCTTTGGATAAAGAAAAGCTTGATTGTTGATCCATACAGTTCTTCTGAAAAATCAAGAAGATGAGCCTCAAAAGAAGTCTTGCGGTCATGAAAAGTCGGATTGCGACCAATGTTCATTACTGACGGATAGATTTGCCCTTGGAATTTACAGAATACAGCGTAAACCCCATCAGGAGGTCTCAACTTTCTATCCGGCTTTATGTTTGCGGTCGGGTACCCTAATCCCTTACCCCTACTGTGTCCATGAATGACATTCCCCTGAATCGAAAAAGGCCGACCCAACATTTCGTTCGCTTCTACAATTTTTCCAGCGAGGAGAAGTTTACGAATTAGTGTGGACGACACAACCTCTCCTTGTACTTTGACTGAAGGCACGATGTGTACTGAAAACCCCATCTCCTGCCCCATTCGTTTCAATTGCAGGGGGGTCCCTGATCGACCGCTACCGAACCTATAATTCTCACCTACGAACAGATTCTTTATAGCCAGTTCTTCAACCAGAGTATTTTCAACAAAACTTTCAGGGGACTGCCGCGCAAACTCTTTTGTGAATTCAGCAAGGACCAGCACATCAATACCGAGAGATTGTAATATGGCCGCTTTTTCTTCGGAAGTTGTGATCTGAGGGATCTCAGGGGCCTGATTCAAGACCAGACGCGGATGCGGATCAAATGTGTAAACTACGGCTTCTCTTCCTTTGCCGTGAGCAGTTTCAACCGTTCTCCTAAGAATTTCCTGATGTCCCAGGTGAACTCCGTCAAAGTTGCCCAGGGCTACTGAAGGCTTCGAAAAAGTTTGAAATATTTTTTCGCGGACGCGAATAATTTCCATACTCAATGTCCAGCGTAAAACGCCACCCTCCTGAAAACCGACACGAAATTGATGTTTGAGGGAAACGCCTCACTTGAGCCTGGCCAACCAATAGCCGACCGAACCCGTCAATTCACGTCCGGAGAAAAGGGGACTAAATTAGTTTAGGCTTCAGACGAAGAACTGGCAGTGGCGCCGGACGCAATCTCAGTTGTAGAATGCTCTAACTCCGCTATTCTTGAATTCTTCTGCTCCAAATCCTTCTGCAATCGCTGATTTTCGGATTCCAGATCACTAATTTTGGTGTTTAGACGATTCACCTCGCCCTGGTGTTCCCGATCAGTCTTTATCATGCGTCGGCGTTCCCGCACCCATTTCAATTGGGTAATGAAATCTCCAAGAGCGGCTATTATGATCCCCAGAGAAACGCACACAGTGACGAGTTCCCAAAAGGCGAGTCTGATAGGTTCCTTCAGACCAAAATAATTTATACTAAGTTCAATGTCCTTGTTCTTCATAAACAGCGAAATGATAAGTATGACGAAGGCTAGCTCAATTAGCCTCTTGATGAGTCTCATGACAGCTCCTATTCTCGAATCACTGAAAAAGTTTGTCAAACGCTTGAGCGATTTTGTCGCGTGTCTGCCTCAAATGCTCCGGAATTACCCTGACATCGGCCAATACCGGCATCATATTCGTGTCGCCCGCCCATCGGGGAACAATATGATAATGAACATGTTCGGCAATTCCTGCGCCGGCTATCAATCCAACATTTATTCCTATATTGAAGCCGTCCGGCTTCATCACGTGCCGTAAAGCCTTGATAGCTTTACATACCTCCTGAAGCAGCAGGCTATTTTCCTCAACACTCAGATCGCATATCTCCGAAACATGTTTGTATGGTACCACCAGAACATGACCGTTATTGTATGGATACTTGTTCATTATGGTATACGCGCCCAAACCCCGATGAACGATAAGGTTTTCTTCGTCCTCCCGCGACTCGGGTTTAGTACAGAAAATGCATCCAGCTTCTTTTTCTGATCCCAGTATGTAATCAATTCGCCACGGGGCCCAAATTCGTTCCATCTTCTCTTTGCTCAAAAACATCAGGCCTATTACGGCCTCGTCGGACTTTCAGAAAACGTTAGCGTATGCTCCCTAACTTTTCAGAATACAACGAATATCATAGCGTTGAAAAGTCTTTTTCAATGCTGTTGTGGTATTTTTATAATTTTTGCATTGATTTCAGATTCGTGAATTTCCAAAATACCCACTGTACAGTCATCTAAATGTATACCGTGGGACGCTGAACCAGGGTTAAACATCAATATTCCATTGACCTCACCAAAAAAAGGGACGTGAGAATGACCGTAAATAATTAAATCAGGTGTATCATCTTCAAATTTGGATAGGATTCGTTCCTGTAAACCTTGTTTGGAACCCCAGCCATGTATAAGACCAATCCGTTTGGTTTCGGCTGTAATTATTCTTATTTGCGGAATAACATCGACTATTTCGAAATCATCCATGTTTCCACAGACTGCCAACGCATCCCACTCTTCCAAGGTTTCTAAAACGCTGGCTGTAACTATATCGCCGGCATGTAAAATGATACTTACGTCTTTAAATGTGTCATCCAGTATACAGTTGAGAACCCGATCAGGGGCCTTCATGTGAGTGTCTGACAAAACCCCGATCTTCATGCAGGTTGACCTCAAGAGGCCTCAACCGAACGGTCTTTGGATACCGACATAAGAGAAAAGACGCCGCCTACCACAATTTTCGGACCGGCTATGATTATTAAACCACCAACATCAGAGTAGGCTTCCGCTCTGTTTAGAGTCGATTTCAGTGATTCACCCGACACCAGTCTCATTCCAAGGTCCTTGGCAAAAGAGGCAGCCCAGCAGGCGGACCGAGACAATACAGTCACAGCGTGAATCCCACGACCAGGCGAATATGTCGATAAGCCAAAAACATTTTTGAGGTTTTCCAGCTTCAAAACCAACTGATCGTGAAACGGAGAACCTTTACAATAAAGAAAGACTTCGAGAGGATTACTGGAATGAATAAACGAATCCGCTCCACTTGAAACGATCACAGTGTCAGACGCAGGGGTCAGGTCACGACCCACAAAATCGGCCATTGCGCCACTCATACAACTCATTGGAGCAACCCCGGTATTGCGGGATGAAAGATCACAATATCGTACAATCTCAGGGGCGGATGAGTATGTTTGGATAGGGCTCTCTGTTTCCCTCAACGCCGGATGCTGTCTCAAATATTCTTCTATCTGATAACGATATCGAAAGACCGATTCTTTCGCTTTCGCGGAAAGGTCGACTCTGGCTTGAATATGGATGCTGGTCTCACGAACATCTACATTAAAATTTACGGAGTTCGCGAGAGGAATCCGATTTTTATAATCTTTTATTTCATAAATGTTTTGAACGGCAGGCATTCGGATTTCCAGATAATAGCGATTTCTTGACCGGTTTCGATACGTTTCGGACAAAACCGGGCAGATCGACTGAACAGTGCTGTAATACTAAGTTTGCATCCAATCAACTCTCAGGAGACGTCTCATCGGGATTCGAACCGAATCTGATTCGTCACGGATTATTATTGAGGCTCGCGTCGGTGTCAAGGATAATTTCCTTGCCCGGACAACGGAATCATCCAGCCCCCTGTCAGTGCATCCGGGGGAATCGGGGCCAAGTCGAAAAGCGTGTTAGAAGTTGCAGATTATGTAAATTTTTGTTATATTTAGTAAACTTAATTCCCAGGATAGTTTCATGCGCACTCTTTTGGTGAATCCGGCTCATCCCCAGACTTTTTGGTCTTTTGATAAAGTAATGAAGATGACCGGAAAAAAGGCATTGGTCCCGCCTCTTGGGCTCCTAACCCTGGCTTCTCTCCTGCCAGGTGATTGGGAATCAGAATTAGTTGATATGGTGTTTCAAGAAATATCGGAATCCCAGTGGGACCGATCTGACTTGATAATGATATCAGGAATGGCCGTTCAACACAAAGGTATCATCGAGGTTATCAAAGAAGCCAAGAAACGAGGGAAAACGGTAGTTGTAGGTGGTCCGTGGTCTTTTCATGTTCCAGAAAAGATTCTTCAGGCAGGGGCGGATATTGTTGTCAGGGGGGAAGCTGAAGTCCATATAGGTGAACTCCTCGCCAGCATCAAGAAAAAGGATTTCGGACGCATCATACAATCTGATGAACGGGCAGACATGACCAAGAGCCCTCCTCCTCGATTTGATTTACTGGACCTGAAAAGTTACGTGGACATGGGAATCCAGTTCACAAGAGGTTGTCCATTCAAATGTGAATTCTGCGATGTGACTTTGATGTTAGGCCGTAAAATGCGTACCAAGACACCGGATCAAGTCCTTCAAGAATTGGAAATATTATACAACCTTGGATGGCGACGCCTCGTATTTTTTGTTGACGACAATTTTATCGGTAGCATTCACAGAACCAAGGAATTGTTAAAAGAGCTGATTCCGTGGATGGAAACAAGGAGACGGCCATTTAATTTTTCAACCCAGGCCTCGGTAAATATGGCTGCGGACGAAAAGCTGATGGAAGATATGTTTAGGGCCGGCTTCATAAGGGTTTTTATTGGCGTGGAAACCTCGGACGAGGAATGTCTCAAAGACGCTGGTAAACTACAAAATGTCAACATTGACCTGGATCAGGTGGCTCAGAAAATATCAAAGGCGGGTTTCCAAGTAATAGCAGGGACAATCCTCGGTTTCGATGGTGAAAAAAGCGGGGCTGGACAGCGATTGATCGATTTTGCCCAGAAAAACCACATTCCGGAGCTTTTCACTACCCTTCTCCAGGCTGGACCTGGCACTGACCTTTGCACGAGGCTTAAATCCGAAGATCGTTTGCTAAGTATGGATGAAGAAAATATCAGCAATCAGACGGGCCTGATAAACTTCGTGCCCACAAGGCCCCTGGAAGAAATTGCAAACGAATTTGTAAGTCTCTATGATACTCTGTATGAGCCGGAAGCCTATCTTGAAAGAGCTTACCATCACTACGCCGAGATGGATCCTCCAATAACTATGCCGTTCAAGATGCCGTATCCTTGGGAATTGAGGGCTGTCGGTATCATGATATATAGAAATGGAGTGCTGTACCCCACAAGGTTCAAGTTCTGGAGATATTTATTGAAGGCGCTTTGGAAATTTCCAACCCGGCTTGACCGGTTTATTTCTTCCCTTATTGTTGCGGAGCATTATTACGAGTTCAAGAATGAGATTCACTCAAGTATTCAATTGCAACTGAAAGAGCTTACCCCTGAATTAAAAAACATTTGCTATACAAAGCCCGTCATGGAATGCGGCTGCGAGCCGGTTGGAGAATCAATAAATCAGTGCGAGGTTCATGCGGTTTAGTTTTTACATCTAATACATCAGTCGTCGGATTCCTTGCCGCCACCTTTGCCTCCCTCGGTAACAAGTTGTTGCAGGTCGTAAATCTTTATCTGGCTTCGCGATAACAAAAATGCCAACCAGTCGGTTTTCTTGCGTTCAAGAACGATCAGCCTCTCGCCGGACATTCCTGATAAATAATCTATAGCAAAATCAACTGCCATTCCCTGCGCCTTGGGTGTGGACCATCGCTCTTCCAAAGAATCGCCGTTCCACACCAGCCCTTTGATGCGGCCTTCGTCCAACATTTTGGTTCGAGACAGCATCCTCATGGTTGTCGAGCTGTGTGCAATTGACAGAATTTGGGCTGCGCCGCCGGGCGTTGAACTCCACCAGAGAAGTCTCGGTCTAACGTAGATCGGATCCATCGCAAAATCCTTGTTTTTGTCTCTCTGTTCCTCTGGACCAAACCAACGTAGGATTATGTCGGATCCTCCGTAATAATTCTTAGAGACATACAAGCGTTTACCAGTAGGATCATAAATTCTTAAATGGTCTTCTTTGTCGTAAACGGCAATCAATGGGTTTCGCTTTCCTTCAAAGTCTCCGATGGTAAAGCCAAAGATTGGTATTTTTAGCGGTACGCCAAACCGATCTGTTGCTTCGAGGCTTGTGCCGCGATCTTCCATTCGATAAATCGGGCCATCATACATTTTGGAGAGCCCTTTTCGTTGACCTAACAAGATCGGACCGTGGGTCGGGTAATTTATGACCCTTAAAAAATAATCAACCCCTTCAATTACCGGTATTAGGTTCCCTTTTTTGTATTCCAAAACAAAAGAAGCGACTGAACCTCTATTTTGCGCTGTCACATAAATTCGGGCGGGTCCATTTTTAGATAGCTTGGCCACATCTATAGCCTTTATCTCAAGGTTACCTGAGGAATACTCCGTTAATAGGTTCATATTGTTATCGGAGAAACGGTAAAGATAGATGGTAGACGGCCCGGCTACAATAATTTCGTTCTTCCCATCACCATCAACATCGCCAACCCCTAGGCCAATAGCAAGGAGGCTCAGTTCCTGGCTCCTCCAGATTTTGTCCGTAACGCTCTTTTTTGAATCCGATTCTGATTCCGATTTGGCAAGAACCAAATTTTCGTTGAGTTTCACGGAAGTTGTTCCGAGGTTCGAGTACTTAGACACCTCGGCCCGGACGTCCACTGAATCCCACAGGAATCCCCCGTGGATGAGGATCATTAATGTAATAGCCGGAACTAGTCTTGTAAGAGAAGCCATAGGGACCTCCAAGTAAAAAGGGCGGAAGAAAAATATTCCAACCTGGCCGCCGTGTCCAGCAAGAACTGATTATGGTCGAAATTAGAGATATCCAGTGTCATGTCTCGTTTGAGTGGTTAACCTAGATTGTAATGGAAAGAGACTTAGAAAAGAAGGGGGTACGGAGACAATTGAATTTGTCAATAAGTGTCGGCTATCTCATAGCAATATGAATTGCGCTCGGCGGTCAGAAGAAAGATACGTATCTTTCTCCAGCGTCACAAATAATCGTTAGAACAATTTTTTCCGGGCCCATCTTGGAGGCCTGATCGAGCGCGGCGCTGAAAGAAGCCCCGGACGATAATCCAGCGTAAATGCCGTACCGGATAGCGAGCGTTCTTACTGCTTCTTCAGCCTGATCATGGCTGACCGTGGCAATTTCATCAATCAGACCTACATTTAGATTCTTTGGAATAAAACCCGCTCCGATTCCGGCGAAGTTGTGCGGCCCTGGGTTGCCTCCACATAAAACAGCGGATTCAGCAGGTTCAACAGCAACTATCCTGATATCCTTGTTCCGTTTCTTGAGGACCTCTCCTACCCCGGTAATCGTGCCACCGGTTCCGACTCCCATCACAAACGCATCAGGAGGTCTTTTCAAGTCTTTCAGTATTTCTACCGCGGTGGTCAACCTGTGAGCTTCGGGGTTGGCCGGGTTCTCAAATTGGTTTAGCATCGTGCATTGATCAGAGGAATCAGCTATCTCATGGGCTTGATCGATAGCGCCTTTCATTCCCGCAGAAGCCGGAGTAAAAACTATGTCCGCGCCGTAGGCCACGAGTAGTTGTACTCTTGTGTGATGCACCGTTTCCGGCATAACGAGCGTCAACGAATAGCCTCTAGCCGCAGCTATAACGGCAAGGCTGATGGCAGTGTTTCCGCATGACGCCTCAACAAGTCGCCCCCCTTCCTTTAACAGACCGTCGCTCTCCATTGAACGAATAATATTCAAACACATTCGGTCCTTCAGAGAACCACCAGGATTTAAGAGTTCCAGTTTAGCCCAAATCTGGGCTTTTTTCTCAAATTCAGGCTCTCTGAGTCGAACTATCGGGGTCTTGCCTACGCAGTCAATTATGGTCGAGTCATTTCGCATATAATCGCTCAAACAATCGAAAGAAGTCTTAATCAAAAGGCTAAATAAAGTACATATATTTGTGATCCAATTCCCGTGAAATTCCTTCTTTACGCGCCATCGCACAAAGATCCGCTATACTAACAGAATCGTAGTAATCTATAAGGATTTTTTGGGTCTGTTTCCAAACGTGACGTGTTACGCAACGCTGACAAACATCGCAATTGCCGCGTTTGCATTCGTCTTCGTCCAAACACCTGACAGGAACTATCGGCCCTTGCGCTGCCTTAACAATATCACCGACAGTTATTTCAGAGGGATCTTTTGCAAGCATGTATCCGCCACGGGGCCCTCTCCTACTTTTCAGGAGACCTGCTTTCAGTAATTTATTGAAGATTTGTTCGAGATATCGTTGGGAGATTTTTTGACGCCTTGATATGTCTTTAATTTGTGTGGGCTCCCCTCCACCATGGTAAGACACGTCGAATAGGGCCCGGACACCATATCGACTTGTTGTAGTAATGCGCATCTTTGTTCCCCACATAAAACGATTGGACTAAGAACAATCATCACATCAATTGATAAGTAACTTTACTATTGATGTCAAGATAATTCGTGAAAGGTATATCGCAGTATTTTTATTAAGTATTAGCTCTACTATTATGTCCCAATTCCCCTCTTGTGATAAGACTTAGTCCGGATTAAACAGAGTAAACTTCCGAGGTTTCCAAAAACATTCCCTACTTCATAATATTTTAACAACACGATTCTCCCTCGACTTGACACTCGTTCTGAAAAGATTATCTTTTTTTTAGAAGCATTTGATAATTTAAAATGTAAATTCCACCCAGGTTTGTTGACAGCGATCTTCCGAAGTGATAGATATTTTTATTTGAAATTCGGTGAGGTCAAAATGGGTAGCATAATCAAGAAAAGAAGAAAGAAGATGCGCAAGCACAAGCACAAAAAGCTTCGCGCAAAACAACGGCACAAGAACAAGTAGGTTGAGTTGAAATGACCATAGAAGGCTTCTTCACCGAGTATGATCGCACTATTGTGGATAAGGCGGCTCGCTTGGCAGAAGGTCTTATTTTGCGTTATTTCAACTTAGCCTCTGACGACTGGATGAAAAATCCTTATTCTCTGCTGACCTGGAAACAGGTCGCCCCTTGGCTGCGCGACGCCAATGTCTTTGCACAAACAGTTCGTTTCGGATCACAAAAGAAAAAATCGCCGCAAACAGATATTGATGCCACGTTATACGGGGTTTTGTTACAGGATCCTGCAATTCTTAGGGCTTTGCTCAGACCCCAGCAACATGACCTTTGGACACTGGGGCTATTTGTTCTTACCCATGAACTGGTCCATATTGTAAGGTTTCGGAAATTTCAGGTAGATTTTTTTGGATCGGTGAACGAGCTGGAAAAGGAAGAAAAAGTGGTTCACGGAATCACCAAGGAAATACTGTCCGGTGTCGAAAACATGGACGATTTACTCAATCTCTATGAATCCGGATTGCAAATTTAGCATCTAGTACTTAGTGAGGATTATTGCCAACTATCTCCGAGGAGGTTTTTTGATAATGCCGATTTATGAATACCATTGTGAAAAATGCGGGAAAGAATTTGAAGCTTGGCAAAGAATTTCTGATGACCCAATTGAGAAATGTTCTGAATGTGGCGGGCAAGCTCGAAAATTGATATCGCAATCTACGTTTGTACTCAAGGGCTCGGGGTGGTACGTGACCGATTACGGGACTCGCAGCACCGCGTCTTCTGCTGGAAGAGCATCTGACTCTTCCAAGTCGTCGTCGACCAGTGATTCAACGACAAGTTCCCCGTCGTCAGCGACTTCGACTACAGCTCCAACTTCAACTTCGACTTCGGAGTCTTGATTCAAGGCGCAGCAGCGTACATTAAGCCCGATAACTCGAGGTTGCCATGAAAATAAAGAGGATCGCCCATCTTGGAGTTGCTGTCCACGATCTGGACGCGGCCATGAAGTTTTTCACTGATAGTTTACCCCTAGAAGTTACACACACAGAAGATTATCAGGGGATGAAAATCGCCTTTATCCCTATCGGTGATAGTTCCGTAGAACTCCTGCAGGATGTATCCGGCGCGTCGGCCATAAGAAAGTTCCTCGACAAAAATGGTGAAGGAATTCATCACATAGCTTACGAAGTGGATGATATCAACGAGGCGGTCGCGGAGCTTAAGGCAAAGGGAATAAAACTTATCGACGAAACACCCAGGCAGGGCGCGCATGGAATGTCCGTCGCGTTTATGCATCCAAAAGCTACGCACGGAATTCTAATGGAACTTTGCCAGCCCTTAGCCGAAGGCCACTAATACCGTTTTCCTTAATTGTTAGATGTTTGCCTTTGCATTTTCCTGTCCTATAATCGTATACTGCTTGGGCTAATCGATAGATGCTTCTTCAGGGCATTTTCTTGTGAAAACGCCCCCTATGAGTCTCGAAACAAAAGATCGTTCTGGAGGTTATGGATATGGCAGAAGTTACTATGCCTATGAATGGAAAGGTCATCAACATTTTGGTTAACGTGGGCGACAAGGTTCAGGAGGACGCGGACCTGGTTGTCATAGAAGCCATGAAGATGGAACTTCCCATCGTTGCCGTCGCGAGTGGGGCAGTAAAGGAAATAAAGGCAAAGGTTGGAGAATCCTACCAAGTTGGCGATGTTCTCGTAGTCATCGAATAACTCGGCCATTGGGCGACATGTTTTTGTTTTAACATAGAATTATAAACATAAGTGGTTTTCGTCTGATCATGGCCGCTAATTGATGGAGGGGGCCATATTGAGCCCTCTACCATCATCAGACAACAATTACGTGAAAACAAGAACATCAAAACTTGGGGCGATATCTTAATACAGAAACTGAGCGCCGGGTGTCGACTGTCAAAGAGCATTCGCAATACCTTGACTAAACTACTTAAATTCTACACATAACCTTATCTACTTGGGGTCTTTGGGGGTCGCTTCTATGACTCAACTATTCGACAAAACTTGGATAAATTCAATCGAACTGGGAAACCGGGCAATCAGGTCCGCCACATGGACCGGGTCCTGTGACGCTCAGGGGTTCGTGACCGATGTGACCATTGATTTCTACAATCGCCTGGCTCAAGGAGGCATGGGACTGATTATCACCGGCTACCAATATATATTGCCCAATAGTATCCAGTTGCCGTACATGCTTGGAAACTATGACGACTCTCAGATTCAGGGACTTAAGAAACTCGCCGATATTGTTCATACAGCCGGAACCAAAATCGTGGGCCAGATCGTTCATACCGGACTTCGAGCTAATCCAAAGCTCTTCACACAGGAAGGGGCTATATGGGCTCCGTCCGAAGTTTCCGATCCTACTGTGAAGCATCAAGTCAAAGTGGTCGCCAAAAGCGAAATTCTCGACCTGGTCCAGGCTTACGCAAATGCCGCAAGACGTCTGAAGGAAGCCGGGTTTGACGGTGTTCAACTTCACGGCGCTCATGGTTATGGAATCAATCAGTTCCTGTCTCCTTACTGGAACAAACGTGGTGATAATTACGGCGGAAGTCTTGCGAATCGTTACCGATTCCTAGCAGAAACCCTGGAGGCTGTTCGTGAGGCGACCGGGACGGATATGGCCGTGATGATCAAACTTAATTCGTGCGATTTTGTCGAGAATGGACTGGATTTGGATGAAACTTTACAAATAGCGACCCGATTGGCTGATGATGGGATTGACGCTATTGAGATAAGTGGAGGTAGCGCATCGTCAGGTAAGAATAAAGGGCCGGTTCGCACCAAAATACTCGAAGAGCAGGACGAAGCGTACTTTTCCGACATGGCCGCCCAATTCAAAGAAAAGGTAAAAGTACCCATAATAGCCGTTGGCGGCTTCAGATCGCTCAAGAAGATAGATGAGGTCCTGGATGGTAATAAGGCTGATTACATTGCCATGTCTCGACCGTTCATTAGAGAGCCAAGCCTAATAAAGAGGTGGCTTGACGAAGACCTTTCAAAAGCAACGTGCATTTCGTGCAATGGATGCTTTGAAACCGGTTTGAAGGGTCTGGGGATCTCTTGTAAGATGGACCGAGAGGAAAAGGGAGACAATGGCTCTAACTAGACGATAATTCCACGAAATGAGGTGCGCCGTGACTGAAGAATTTCAAGACAAGTGTCTCAAGTCGGATCAAAAATTCAAAGACAGTTTGGCCAAGCGTCCGGAACGTAAGGTTGAGTTTACCACGGTTTCGGGTTTGCCCGTAAAAAGGGTGTACTGGCCGTGGGACACACCGAATTTCGATCTTGAGAAGGACCTCGGTATTCCTGGGTCGTATCCGTTCACCCGGGGTGTCCAGCCCAACGTGTATCGCGGCAGGTTCTGGACAATGAGGCAATACGCCGGTTTTGGGAGCGCTGAGGCGACAAACACACGGTTCAAATATCTCATTGAACAGGGACAGACGGGGTTGTCCGTAGCTTTTGATCTGCCTACCCAGATCGGGTACAACTCGGATCATGAACTTGCGGCAGGAGAAGTTGGAAAAGTAGGCGTCGCTATCGACACTGTCGAAGACTTGAAGCTGCTGTTTAATGGGATAGATCTTGGAGTGGTGAGCACCTCCATGACGATAAATTCCCCGGCTGCAATTTTACTGGCAATGTATATAGTTGCGGCTGAAGAAGAGGGCGCTGACTTGGGGAAACTTCGAGGCACTATTCAGAATGATATCCTCAAAGAATACCCGGCGCGCGGGACCTACATTTTCCCTCCGCGGCCCTCTATGCGAATAATTACTGACATCTTCGCATTTTGTAACCAACACGTGCCGCAATGGAACACAATAAGCATTAGTGGTTACCACATCAGAGAAGCAGGATCTACAGCGGTTCAGGAAGTGGCCTTCACATTGGCCAACGGGATCGCCTATGTTGAAGCGGCAATCAAGGCAGGTCTCAATGTGGACGCTTTCGGCGAAAGATTGAGTTTCTTCTTCAATGCGCATCAGGATTTCTTTGAAGAAATCGCAAAATTCAGGGCCGCCAGACGTATGTGGGCTCGCATCATGAAAGAGCGTTTCGGGGCTACAAACCCCAGAGCCATGATGTTACGTTTCCATACACAGACGGCAGGATGTACGCTTACAGCGCCACAGCCCGATAATAATGTTGTCAGAGTGGCCTATCAGGCGCTTTCTGCCGCGCTTGGCGGAACTCAGTCTTTGCATACCAACTCCCGGGATGAAGCATACGCCCTTCCCTCTCAGGAATCCGTCCAAATAGCCCTTAGGACCCAACAGATAGTGGCATACGAAACTGGTGTGGCTGATACTGTTGATCCTATGGCCGGGTCCTATTTTGTCGAGGGGCTCACAAATGAAATTGAAAAACTTGCACTTGAGTACATCAAGAAAATAGACGAAATGGGCGGCGCAGTTAAGGCGGTGGAGTGTGGTTTTATAGAACAGGAGATTCAGGACTCCGCTTAT
Organism: Deltaproteobacteria bacterium; assembly: GCA_026388665.1. GTDB lineage: Bacteria > Desulfobacterota > Desulfomonilia > Desulfomonilales > Desulfomonilaceae > CAJBEZ01. Next base: position 7,919 of record JAPLJJ010000088.1, on the reverse strand, counting down.
AAATTCCAAAAGGCGGTTGAGTCTGGAGACCAGGTCATTGTCGGCGTAAATCGCTTCCAAACAGTAGGAGCGTCCCCAAAAGACTTGCTGAAAGTTGATCCTAAAGTGCGTCAAAATCAAATTCAAAAACTTGACAGGATTTACGCGGAGCGTGACTCCGACACGGTGAAAAAGGCCCTCGAAGAACTTCGAAAGGCGGCCCTTGGAACAGACAATCTGATGCCGCCCATTTTGGACGCGGTACGTAAACGTGTTTCTCTGGGAGAAATATGTGATGTGCTTCGCAGTGTGTTCGGAGAGTATTTACATGCGTCCCATTGCTGATTTTACTGAATAAGATTAGTGATTAGTCAGCTCGGAGTACACACTTAATGAAGAAACCAACGTCACCGCAGACTGATTCTTCCGAATCAGTCTCCATTTTGTCTGAGATAAAAACTTTTTTCACTTCAGTAAAAACCACCATCTTTCTCTTGTTCGCGATTGCTGTCGGTTCAATTCTTGGGACGATAATTCCTCAAGGTGAAGCGCTTGATAGAATAGCCATTTCGGGCAATCCATTCTTATACCGTCTCGCTTTAATCCTGGACCTAAACAATATCTTCCGGAGTTGGTGGTTCACGACCCTGCTGGCGGTGCTTACTCTGAACTTACTAGGCTGTCTGTTCCGGAGAATTCCTATGATACTGGAGGAATGGAACGGCAAGAATCAGAAGTCGTCGTTCAAGCTGCGTTATATTTCCTCTCGTGGGATTAGTGAATTAAAAGATAGTCTTGCATTTATCGGCAAGTCCGTTATGCGTGTAGTTCCAAGAGTGACGGAAACCTCGGACAGGACAAATTTTTCATGGGACAAGCACAAAATTTACCTCCTCGGGTTCCCCTTAATTCATATTGGAATCATTGTCATACTGTTAGGTAGTCTTGTTGGGGCCTTCTGGGGGCACAAAGGACATGCTCTGATTAAGGAAGGCGATGGGACTGATAAATTCTCTCTTATCTCCACCGGAGCAACCAGAACCTTGCCCTTCAAGATCATGGTTGATGATTTTACCCTCACCAATTACCCAACCGGTGAACCAAAAGAATTCCGTAGCAATGTTCGATTGCTTAGGGATGGTAAAGAAGTTGCGGCGGGATCAATACTCGTGAATCACCCGCTGACCTTTGAAGGAATTTCCCTGTTTCAATCCGACTACCGGGTTTTGGGGGTTAAGAACATCAGGTTATCGTTCAAAACAAAGGACGGTGGAAATTCCGAAAATTCTTTTGATCCAAATCTCGAAATCGATATTCCGGCTAGTAATTCAAAAATAAAAACACGTAGCCTGGATCCCGGATCAATGGCTAAAGGATCGGGGATTCAAATTAGTGTTCCCGGCACAACCGATCAGCCGTCATTGTTTAGTATTTACCAGAAGGACGCTCAACCGTTAAATGTTGACGGGGTTGAAATTCGTTTTCTGGGGTTTACTCCTTTGTACGCTACGGGTCTTCAAATCGGTTATGATCCTGGCGTGTATATTGTGTGGCTTGGATGTTCCATGCTTGTGCTCGGATTCACTCTAACATTGTTTACGAATCTGCGGAGACTTTCAATTGAGCTTACTGCGTCCGAAAAGGGAACTCAGGTTATAGCCTCCGGCCGAAGCCGTAAACTACGGCGGGAATTTAGAGAGGCGGTTAAATTGAAACTTGCTGAAAACGTCGATTTATCCCGACAAAATTGATAAGAACGCATATCGAGATTTTCCGGATTGGATTAATTCATGACCAGTATTGAGATAAACACTTATTTAACTTTTGGATATTTCGTCTGGATTGTCGCTTACCTGGTGACATTTGTGGCGGCAAAGGACCGGTCTCAGTCAAACAAAGTGTTCTGGATTGCTCTGGTGATCCTGTGGTCGGTCCATACGGGATCAATCGGGCTGAGATGGGCTGAATCATATTGGCAAGGCATCGGGCACGCTCCCCTTTCTAATTTGTATGAGTCTCTGGTGTTTTTCTCCTGGTCGGTTTCACTCGCTCTAATTATAGTGTGGCGCAGGTTCAGCGCAGATTGGGTTGCTCTGCTCGGTGTGCCCATAGTGTTTATCATTATGGCCTCCACTTCTCTTGTCGATCCCAATATCAGGCCCCTAATCCCAGCGCTTCAATCGAATTGGCTCGTGGCTCACGTTTTCACATGTTTTCTCGGATACGCCGGGTTCGCAGTGTCTTTTGTCGCAGCCTTGCTCATGTTGTTATCCAAGGGTTCACAGAAAGCATTTAGTATGCTTCCCAAAAAAGAACTTCTTGATGAAATCGTTTACCGTTCGATTCTGATCGGGTTTCCACTGCTAACGCTGGGAATCATTACAGGAGCGGCGTGGGCTGAACACGCATGGGGGACATACTGGTCCTGGGACCCCAAAGAAACCTGGTCGCTTGTAACATGGTTGGTATACGCGGGTTTTCTGCACGCGAGACTTACACGAGGTTGGTCCGGGACTCGAACAGCGTTTCTTTCAATAATAGGGTTTTGCGCTGTTCTTTTCACATACTTCGGCGTAAATTACTTGCCGGGACTTCACAGCTATTTCTAGAGCTTCAATTTACGTCAGGAGCCTGAATTCAAATGTTGGAACGAGATTTTGGACGTCTTTTCATGGTTGGATTTTATGGCTCCGAATTCTCCCTGGAATTACAGGCCTTTATAGATGCCATCAATCCCTGCGGCGTCATCCTGTTCGCCAGGAACATATTAGATCCCGGTCAAGTAGCGGAACTCAATTTCGCAATTCAGAAATTTTCAATTGAGAGACTTGGTCGACCGATATTAATTGGCGTTGACCAAGAGGGCGGCAGAGTCAAACGGGTCAAAGCGCCTTTTTCGGAATTCCCTCCGGTAATGGTGATGGCTGGAGGCGAGTCCCCGGAAGAAACTATCCGGCGATATGCTGAGATAACAGCCCGAGAGTTAATCCTTGTCGGTTTTAATCTCGATTTCACGCCTGTTCTGGATGTATTGGGGGATGGGATTGACCCGGCGAATACTGTCATCGGGGACCGATCTTTCGGGTCCGATCCCAAACAAGTAGCTAAATTTGGGGCTCTTGTAATTCGCACAATGAAATCTGAAGGGTTGTTAACCTGTGGCAAACATTTCCCTGGTCATGGCGCTGTAGCTGTCGATTCACACCTGGATTTACCGATTGATCGGAGACCTATTAGGCGGATTATGGAACGGGATGTCCTCCCGTTTGTGAACGCCATAGATGCCGGAACAAGTATGATCATGACTGCCCATGTGTTGTTCCCTGCTTTTGATAAGCTATTGCCTGCGTCCCTATCCCCTGCCCTTGTCGAGAATCTCCTGAGAAATGAATTGAAATTCCAAGGTCCCATAGTCACTGACGATCTGGACATGGGGGCTATATCAAAACATTATAGCGCTGAGGAAGCATCACTTCTTGCTTATCAAGCGGGAGCGGACATTCTCTTAATTTGCAATTCGCCTGACAAGACATTTGCAGCCCGAAAAAATGTCTTTGACTCGACGCTGGATGATCCGTTCGCGGAGAAAAGGTTCAAACGCTCTATCGCCACAACTGAAGCCCTGTTCCCAAGTCTATTGAGACTTTCCAGACGCTGCGACTCAGCAAGCGTAATCGATTATTTTAGGTCGAAACCTGCGTCGGCGTAACAACCGATCAGGCTGATATTGGGAACATACATGGCATCATACTGATTTGCTTTCCTCGGAATTAGCGTAAACCGATTACCAACGAATGCGCCCGTTGAACCCCGGAACATTGATGCGCACTCCACCTTGTCCACGATTGTCCCAACCTACACTACCGCCGGGGAAGTTAACATAACCGTTACCCGACCCCCAGTTTACAGAGCCGCCAGGGTAGTTGCCCCTGCCGTCCCGTCCGGATTGAACACTGCCGGCAGGATACCTTACTTCCTGAGCGGATGAATCCAGGACCGAGACGAGCAAGAAAACAAACATCGTCATACACGCGAATATGGTTGTGAATATCCTCATTATGGTCGCCTCCGTGTTGATACTATTTTCACTACATTAAACACTGTCCGAGTTCAAAACAAACTGATTTGGCTTCGGAACTTTTTTTTTGTGAAGACTCCAGATTTCCTACATTTCTGTAGTTATTTTCCAGTGTCAATACCATTGTGTCGCTAGAATTTATGGACTTTGGCTATATTCACAGTTAATTATCTAGTTTAATTAGCTAATTATATATTTATGATGTCTGGCTTAGTTATTGCATCACATCAGCATGATTTCTGTCTCCAAGAATTTATAAACTACGGCGAGAAGGATATGAAGGCTCGTATCAACCAACTGGAACTCAAGGCGTTGCACAAGATTAGTCAGGTAATAGGTCAAGCCTTGAATTTAGACCAAACACTTGAAATTGTCCTTTCCATACTGTCAGAAGATTTGACAATGAAACGTGGGGCCGTGACGATAATTAGTTCCGAAACAGGCAAATTGGTAATTAGAGCATCCCACGGCTTGACTCATCAAGAGAGGAAAAGAGGGGTTTACAGGTTTGATGAGGGAGTCACCGGAAACATTTTTTGTTCGAATGAGCCGATGGTGGTTCCCGACATTAGTAATGACCCTCTATTCCTCAATAAAACAGGCTCAAGAAACCCGCAAAAAGGCAAGGTGTCTTTTATGGGGGTGCCCATTAGCCTGAATGGCCACCCAATTGGTGTTCTAAGCGTGGACAGGTTGTTTGACGAAGATGTATCGTTTGAAGAGGATCTCCGATTCCTTTCAATACTAGCTGCCTTTATTGCTCAATTGATAAGCCTGAATGAACAGGTCAGAGAGCGAGAGAACAACTTGGTCCGCGCCAACGTGTTTTTGAAAGAAAAGATCTCAAGGAAAACAAGCGGCTTTTTTTCAATGGCAAAAAGTTCCTCAATGCTGGAGGCGCAACAGCTTGTCAGGAAGGTCGCTCCGACGAGGGCTACAGTTCTGATCCTTGGCGAATCAGGGACCGGCAAGACCCTCGTAGCGCAGATAATCCATGAATTGAGCGCAAGGTCCAGGAATCCTTTTGTCAAGGTCAACAGCGCAGCTCTTCCTGAAAACCTTCTTGAATCTGAACTTTTTGGGCACGAAAAGGGAGCTTTTACAGGCGCGACGGAGATAAAGACGGGGCGAGTGGAAGAGGCTGATGGCGGCACTTTGTTCTTGGATGAGATCGGTGAATTGTCATTACCGGTGCAAGCGAAACTTTTAAGGTTTCTCCAAGACAAGGAATTTGAACGCCTTGGGAGTTCAAAGACTAGGAAGGTCGATGTTCGAATTGTCGCAGCTACAAACCGGGACCTCATTGAGGCGACCGCAGCGGGAGAGTTCAGACAGGATCTTTATTACAGGCTTAATGTGTTCCCGATCCGGGTTCCCCCACTTAGGGAAAGACAGGAAGATATCGTAGGCCTGTTGAGCTTCTTTACTCGATCATTAGTCAGAGAATACGGAGCAGAACTCCATTTCACACCCAAGGCCATCGAGACTTTACTAAGATATTCCTGGCCCGGTAATGTCAGGGAAATGGAAAACCTTTTGGAAAGGCTCGCGATAATTTCCGAAAATGGCCTCATAGATGTGGATGATCTCACGCCTTACATTACACATGTTGTTAGAGAGCCTCCGATTGAGCGAGAAATAAAGCTCGATTCACTAACAGAGATGGAAAAAAGAGGAGTTATGGCTGCGCTGGAACGTAACAATTGGATTCAGTCCCGAGCAGCGCGAGACCTCGGTATCACGCTAAGGCAAATGGGGTATCGAATCAAAAAATTCGGTCTGGAAGACTATCTGAAAAGAAAGAAGGTTTTTTATTTAAACCCAAGTACCGAGTAATACCGATTCGCTTTCCAGTCAATAGACACGGTTCTAGCTGTGCGTGAGGAACTCGGGCTTACTGATATCAACAGCAGCTTATTTGTTCTCGAACGGAAAAATGACCTTCCAATCGTTCTTCATGCTGATGACCGTCCAGCCCTGCTTCTTCGCCTCGTCGTACAGAGCCTGGGTGAAGGCTCCGACCTTGGTAGCCGGCAGCCCCTGGGCCGGTCCGTACGCATACTCGCGCTTCGCATCGTCGTGCAGCACGATCATCGAGAGTCGCGCCCCGTCGCCAGCTTTCGTGGACTCCAGCATCTGCCGGTCGCCCGTTGAGTTGCCAAACGCGGCGTAAGGCCGTCGGCCGATCATCAGGTGAATGCCTTCAGGCTTACCAGTGTTATCGTCGTTGAGCAGAAGCTTGGGCTCCTTGGTCAGGAACGGTTTGCCGTCCTTGGCGTAGCCATACTTCGTGCCACCCGCGGTGCCCACCACCTGCTCGGGCGGAATGCCGTACACATGCTCTGAGTAGACGCGCACGAAATCCTGGCCACCGCCAGTCACGATGTAGGTCTTGTAGCCGTTGGCGCGCAGATAGCTCAGTACCTCAAGCATCGGCTGGTAAACAAGCGCAGTGTAAGGCCGTTTCCATCGCTGATCCCTGGCTGTTTCGATCCACTTCTTCACTTCGGCGTTGAACTCGTCTACCGTCATGCCAGTGAGCGTGGCGGCGAGGATCTTCTCAAGGTTTTTCATCGAGAGCTTCGCCATCGCCTCGCGATTACCCGATAGCACGGTCTTGAAAGGCTCGACGTTCTTCAGTTCCGGCTTCGCCTTCACGACCGCCGGGACCCGCTCCAGACAGTACATCACCTGCGTGTAAATAGGATGCTCCACCCACAACGTGCCATCCTGATCGAAGGTGGCAATGCGCGCCTCGGGCGGCACGAACTTCGGGCTGGCCTGGTCGGTAGTGTCCTGGACGAACTGGATGATCGCCTGCTTGGCTGGTCCGTCGTTCCAGGAAGGGAGAGGATCGGTTTGGCCGTGCGCGTGAGAAATAAAGAACAGCAGGGCGCAAAGCGCCGAAATAATCATACAACTCAATCGACTAGAAATGACGAAAGATTTCATAGCGTCCTCATTTCCGTTGTTCTTTGCTTTGCGCTAGCTCGGCATTTCACAGTAGGGGCTCGCTGTAATGATAAAGCGGGTGCCCCTGGTGGAGCGCCCGCGTTGTCGACAATTCAACTATTGCCCTGCGTGATTCCTGAGCGCCTCATCTATTTTGTTTTTTATTGCCTCAAGGTTGAAGGACGCCGGCGCTTGCATCGGAGGATACTCGAGGGCCGTTTTCGCGAGCCTCCCCACATAATCCTGCACCATTACGAAGCGCCAGAACTCGCGCGCATAGAAGTCATTTATGTAACCACCGCCTAAGTCGTTTAAGCTCTGGCTGCCCGTTGATGGCGTCCGCTCGAACGGATCTTGTCGGAGGTTTACGATGGTGGGCATGTCGGTCGTGACCTTCGGTCCAGGCCAGCCGAGCGGCTGTTGGAAGAACTGGAACTTTAAATCATCAACACGAAGGGCACCCAGTTGGGAACCGCCGAAGTAGAAGATCTCGTGACGAGCGGAAGGCCCCTTTCCAGTGATCAGGTCCATCTGGTTGTAACCGTCGAGGTGGTTCTTGTACGTACGGTCGCCGAGCTTCACTCCCTTCAGGAGTTGATCCTTTATATCAGGGTTGCCGGCTGCCGCCACGAAGGTGGGGAACCAGTCAAGTCCTGAGAAAATGCCGTTCTCGACCGTGCCGGGTTTTACCTTTCCCGGCCAGCGGATGAGTGCAGGCACGCGGAAGCCGCCGTCAAAGACGGTGCCTTTGGTGGCCTTGAACGGAGTCATGCCGCCATCCGCCCCGTTGTCGGTGGTGAAGACGACGATGGTGTTGTCGGCCTCGCCGATATCGACCAGGTGCTTCAGGAGGGCGCCGATGTCGTCATCCATCTGGGCCATGCCGGCCTCTTCCACGTTCTAGTTGTCC
>JAPLJJ010000152.1 GCA_026388665.1 Deltaproteobacteria bacterium | reverse complement strand
TGAGATTGCTATTGCTTTGGGGACCAATCCGGAGTTATTGATCCTGGACGAACCAACTGCGGGCATGTCGCCGGAAGAGACTTTCGCCACAATCAAGTTGCTCGAACATCTCAATGCAGATATGGGCCTGACGATCCTGTTTTGCGAACATGACATCGAGTTGGTGTTTTCATTTGCTAACAGAATTATGGTTATGCGGCAGGGGATATCCATTGTTCAGGGGCCTCCCGACGAGGTAAGGGATAACCAACAGGTACGTGAAGCGTATCTAGGGGGAGCCAACTGATGCTTCAAGTGGATGGAATTCACACCTACTATGGTTTGAGCCACATTCTGTTTGATGTGTCGCTCACTGTTTCAAAAGGGGAAATCGTTTGTCTCCTCGGGAGAAATGGCGCGGGCAAAAGCACCACAATGAAGAGTATCATAGGGCTGAATCCTCCTCGTCAGGGAAAGATCAGATTCAAGACGAACGACATCGCCGGCAAGAAGCCGTATTTAATCGCAAGGATGGGAATGGGCTTTGTGCCTGATGATCGGCGTGTCTTCTTTGATCTCACAGTTGATGAAAATCTCGAGATATCTGAAAGGCTTACCGACAGGTTGGATTCATGGAATCGAGAGCGGGTTTACGACTTTTTCCCCAGTTTGAAACACATACACTCCCGTAAGGCAGGACTGCTTAGTGGCGGTGAACAGCAAATGCTCACCATAGCTCGCGCGTTGGTGACCAACCCTGATCTGTTGCTATTGGATGAACCCACTGAGGGGTTGGCTCCGATTGTGGTCGGAATGTTGGAACAGCGCATCCTTGCCTTGAAAGAAGCAGGTCTTACCATACTGTTGGCCGAACAGAACCAGAAAACAGCGTTAAGCCTGAGTGATCGGGGTTATATCCTGGATAATGGCGTTATAAGATATCATGGAACAATTGACGAATTGCGCAGCAATGAGGATGTCATGAGAAAATACCTGCTGGTCTAGTGGCGTGTTCGTTTATTAGATTAGTATGAGTTCGTCAAACGGATAGGAAGAGAAATTGGAATTCATCGTGAGATTTGGAAATGGCTGGAAAAGGGATGACCTCGGACTTGCGGGAATGGGAAAAATAGTGATCAACGAGGATACGGTTATGTTGTCCGTCAGACAACATACCGCATTGCTATTCAAGGTCCTGCTGTGGTTGGACTAACCAGGGAAGGCAGGCTCATTAAATTCAGTGTATCGTCTCAGGGGAAGTTCCACATTTTTAGAACTACGTCTGAACAAGAGGCTCAAGACATAGAACGGGAGTTAAGTTAGCTTCCGCCAATATCGTGGGTTATTAATAGGGGGTAGGATGGGCAGTATAAGACTGCCACGGATGTACTCGTTAGGATTAAGCGGAGAACCGGAGCCTGTGTTAATCCTGGGATCAAAGCAAACCGTAAAGACTTTGCCTTCAGATGCCTGTTTGAACCTCAAACTTGAGGTCTAGCGGCAACCTCAGGCAAAAGCCAAAACAGTGCTGATCAATGATATTGCTAATACCAAAAATGAAATTCTGAACATTTGAATTCACCCGATTGTTTTTCAATTATTATAGTTTACTAGCGCACATAGGTCAAACGAAAACCATCCTAATGAATATTTACCCAAACTTTTCGAGATGATCCGAAAAGTTATTGTCTCTGAAAATCGTATATTGAGCCGAGTCTGAGAATATGTGTCAGCGAGTCGAGGGCGTAGCGACTTTCTTCCAGTAGTTTAGGGTCGACAAGGTCCTCAAACCGGATTCCACGGCCTCAGTTAGTGATATCTGTTCCCGGCGAACTTCAATGAGAACGAGGTCGCCTCCGCAATGTTGAGCGAACTTGTTTTTGAGTTCAGTGGCAACCGAGTCGAAATCGCAGAACGCTTCGGCATGACACAACAAGATGTTCTTATTTCCAACAGAAATGACATCGTTGTGAAAGACCCCTGCGTCAACAGCTCCCGGATTTTGTTTTGCATAGACGGTTTTATCAGAATCGAGCCCATGAAGCCTAGCTACCGCCAGCCAAGGCTTCAAAGGTCTGTCGGGCCTGAAAAACCACAGGCCGATTGGTCTCATCACCAAAATATGTTCTGCCATAAACAAAGAACTCAATTCCCGTGGTATCGTACGATGCACAAAAACGAGTATGATTGGCAGCCCCCTCATCGGGAAAATTCAAGGGCTCCTCTCAAGGGCCTCAAGTGCCTTGAGTAACACTACTAAGCCACCTTTAGCATCGGCGACGCCAGGGCCTTTCATGATATTATGATCTACCATGACACATTTTTGAAATGGATGGTCGGGAGCGTATACTGGTCGTAATGTATTGTCAGCAGGACTCTGACCGGAGCATTTGGTCGTTTCCTGATTAGAAGCGCTTTCGCTAACGGCAGCGATACCTTACCTTCCGGACGCAAGATGTCTGTGCGGGCAACGGAATGGTTTCTGTGTTTCTGGACAGCTTTTGGAATGTTTTTTCAAGAAGTGACAGGAATTTATCGAGACCAGCTATGTTTCGACTTCCGGTATTTATGTTGGCCCACGTCTTGAGAAGACGGTTCAATTTCTGGGATTCATGACCCAGATATTCCAAGTACGGTGAATAAGATGTCATATCCATCCGCAAACACCTGTCCAAGGCATTACATTATCAAATATAGCATATTTTCGATCAAATGCGCTGGAAAACCAAAAACTTGTTTCATCTATGAAATTCCTGCAACGCTAGTTTATCATAGGCCAAATGTGAGGTCGTAATTGATGTTTGTTGATTGCCATTGCCATATTTTCACGGAACGGATCGTCGCAAATAT
>JAPLJJ010000021.1 GCA_026388665.1 Deltaproteobacteria bacterium | reverse complement strand
CCGGCATTTTGATACTCGTATCGCCCCGATTCCTGTCATGGATCATCGGGATTTATTTGGTCATAGTAGGCGTATTAGGTCTGCTTGGCAGATAAGGGTACAGGATTGAGTCTCGAGCCAAGACGATGGTAGAGCATGCCTCTTCGTTCCAGTCAGAGGCTAAATGATATAAATCGGTATTCAAACTCGAAAGGAATACGAAGGAGCAAGAGCCATGAAGACGAAAATCTCTCGGGCCTCGGGCATGAAATTAGCAATTCTCATTGCCGTGGTGTGTGTCATAGTGACTGGCCCGGCCTCGTCCGACGCCAAAGCTGCGAACGCACTGCGTGCAGCAGTTCAAGCCGTTCAGGGAGACGCGAACGTTACCGTGGACCGAGATCAGGAACCGGTAAAACTGGCCGTTGGGAAAATGGTCGACGCGTGGAACACGGTAAGCACGAATGAAAACAGCAAACTATTCCTCAAGTGGGAAACGGGATTACTGAACTCGCTCGGCGGGTCTTCATCGATCTTCCTTGCTTCAAGGGAAACTGAACGCGGCCCGGTCGATACCATTGAAATGACTGAGGGTCTCCTTCGTGTGACCAAGCAGAGCGGAGGAGGCGCCGTCACGCCCTACATGGTCGTAACCCCAGCGGCTTCAGTTGAGCCCGCCAATCTCGATGAGCCGGTCGATTTCATCGTAGAGGTTTACGTACCAACAACAGCCGTTATAACGGTCATTTCCGGTAATGTAAAGATCAAGAATTTGACATTGAGTCAGCCGACGGAGACAGTCCTTGCTTCTTGCCAGACCGTTTACGTGGAACAGGGGAAGCCGAAACTGGAGGCCCTTGCTTCGTCTTCGGAGGATCTTCGCAAGCAGGTGGACGGAACGACAATTCCCGGGACCATAGTCGCAAATCTGGACAACTGCCCCGTGACGACTCCACAGCCGCGTGCGGCGGAACCAAGAGTCTCTCCAGGTCTTCGATACTCGGATTATGAATTCGAGGACTGGGGGTCCCGTGATATGTATCCGTACAACGACATCCGCGTTCTGCAGCCTGACCGGGGAGTGGGAGTCGTGGTAGAACTGCCGGGTGTGGGACGTTGGATCATACCTATTGAGGTGTTCTCCGGCTGGAGGTACGATCCTCAGATTATCGGGAATTACTCCAGGCAGATTATTCTGGACCAGATGATTTACGGCGATCAATATTATCTTGAGGATTTGCGACTTCAGCAACAACAGTTCCGTGACATGGTCTACCTGGCTCAAGTCTCGGGCAACAGGGATATGTTGTGGGACGCACAGCGCCAACTGGCCAACGTCAATATTCAGGAGCAGTGGACTGCGAGGCGCCTTAACCGTCTCGAAACGACAGTGGCGGGTCTGCAGCAGGAACAGGGCAAGTTTGGCCAAAAACTACCCCAAGGGGCAAACTTGTTCCAGGCTGTCTCAAATTCCTTCAATTCTCCCAAAAATCTTAAGACGGTCCAGAGTTTCCGCGACAGAATAAAGACTGACCTCAACGTTCAGAACCAATTGGCGGGACTGGCTGGGAAGGAACTAAACGATCTGCGTTCCAGGGTTGCTCATGAGCGGGACCCCCAAAATCGTCTGGCTTTACGCGACGAACTCACCAAAATCAACAACGATACGGTTCAAGGGAAACTCCCCATATCCGCAAAACAGCCTCAGGTCAAACAGGTTGTGGAGAGACTCGCAAAAGAGCAAAATCCGAAGAAAGTTCAAGACCTTCAGAAGCAATTAGGTCGACTTACAAAAAGCGAAACGCCACGCACTGTGGACCTTCTAAGCCCGGATAAACTGACTTCATTGAAGCAGGACGTCGCCAAGTTCCCGAACCCAGAAAAGCGCAATGATCTGGAAGCAAGGGTCGGCCAACTCCAGCAATCCGTTGAACACAGAAAACAGGCGGAACTCACGAGGGGAAAGATCGACTCAATAACGACACAGGCGGCAAAACAGGGCGATGTCCGAAAACGCGATGAGCTTCTCGGACAACTTCAGGAACTCGGGAAAACACCTGCGGCCAGTCCGGCCGGCGGGTTGAATTTGCTCGGTCAACGGCAGAACCTGGAAACCCAGCTATCCATCGAACAAGATAAGCAGAAACGGACGACGCTGGAAAAAGCTCTGGAAGACCACCGAAAAAAGCAGACGGAATTGCTGCGTCAACAACCGGAACAAAGAAAGCAACCTGAAGCCTTACGCGGGCAACAGGAAGACCTCCGGAAACAGTCTGAACGCCAACAGCTTGAGCGTCAGAAGCCGACCGATCAGGCTGGTCAGCAACAGCTTGAACGTCAGAAGCAGCTTGAGCAGCAGAAACTCGAAAAACAGCAGGCTGAACAGTTGCAGAAACAACACGGTCAAGCCGAGCAACAACAGCGTCAACAAGAACAGGCCGATCAAGGACGCCGCCAACAGCAGCAACAGAAACAAGAACAGCGAGAACAGGTTCAGCAACAACAGCAACAGCGTCAACAAGAACAGGCTGATCAAGGACGCCGTCAACAGCAGGAACAGAAACAAGAACAGCGAGAACAGGTTCAGCAGCAACAACAGCGTCAACAACAGCAGCGAGAGCAGGTTCAACAGCACCAGCAAGCTCCTCAGCAGCAACAACAACAGCACCAGCAAGCTCCTCAGCAGCAACAACAACAGCACCAGCAAGCTCCTCAGCCTCAACAACAGAAGCAACCGCAAGCGCCTCAGCAACAACAACAGAAGGAAGAGCATGGCAAGGATAAGAAATGAACAATTGGGCGGACAGGAGCTAATAGAGCCCAAGCGCCGTCAGCGGCTAAATCCAGCGGAACCAAAGGAGGATTTTCTTATGAACTGGGATCAGATTGAAGGGAATTGGACGCAAGTCAAAGGCAACGTCAGGGAGAAGTGGGGCAAACTCACAGACGACGACCTGGATGTCGTGGCAGGAAAACGAGACCAACTGCTTGGTAAGTTGCAGGTGAGGTACGGGCTCAAACGCGAAGAGTTGGAAAAACAACTTGATGAGTTCCAGCAAAAACTGTTCAGAGAGTGAACAGACGTGCCCGGAAAGGTGATTGCCAATTGGTAACTGAATTGAACAGGCGGCTCCCAGTGGGAGCCGAAATTGCTACGACAGAGGAGGCGGCTCACTTTCGGGTATGGGCCCCTCTTTGTAAAGAGGTGCAGGTTGTAGTCGCGGAGGGGTCATCGAATTCCACTGATTCGCAAGGGAATTTTGATCTGGTTCGAGACGCGAACGGGTATTTCTCGGGTCTAGTGGGTGCAGCAGAAAACGGAACGTTGTATTGGTATCGTCTAGACGGGCGGGCCGAGGTTTACCCCGACCCAGCGTCGCGTTTCCAACCACAGGGACCCCACGGTCCGTCAGAGATAGTGGATCCTGGGCTGTTTACCTGGACGGACCAGGCATGGCCGGGCGTTTCGATAGAGGGCCAGCTATTGTACGAGATGCACATCGGGACCTTTACCCAGGAAGGCACGTGGAAGAGCGCTGCCCGAGAGCTACCCGAACTTGCCGCCCTCGGTATAACGGTGCTGGAGGTGATGCCCGTGGCCGAATTTCCCGGTAATTTTGGCTGGGGATACGACGGCGTGAATCTTTTTGCTCCGACGCGTCTTTACGGGCGGCCTGACGATTTTCGCCGATTCGTGGACAAAGCCCATTCCTTAGGAATGGGTGTGATCCTTGACGTTGTGTACAACCACCTGGGCCCGGACGGTAATTATCTGTCGAAATTCTCCGATGACTATTTTACCGATCGTTATGAGACGGATTGGGGAAAGGCGATCAATTTTGACGGACACGCCGCCAAGCCCGTGAGAGATTTCTTTGTTTCCAATGCGTGCTACTGGATCGAAGAATTCCACCTCGACGGTTTGCGACTGGATGCCACTCAAAACATTTGTGATCAATCATCGGAACATATTCTCGCTGCTATAACTAGGCATGTGCGCCGAGCCGCGGGCAAGCGTTTCGTTATTCTAGTGGCGGAAAATGAACCGCAAGATGTGAAGCTGGTTCGGCCCAGCGACCAGGGCGGGTACGGTATGGACGCCCTATGGAACGATGATTTCCACCACAGCGCCATGGTGGCTCTTACTGGGCGTAACCAGGCATATTGTACGGATTACCTTGGAACTCCACAGGAATTTATTTCCGCTGCCAAGTGGGGTTACCTGTTCCAGGGCCAGCGGTACAAACACCAAAAGAAACGTCGCGGCACCCCTTCTCTTGATCTAAAGCCGTCTACGTTCGTGACGTTTATGCAGAATCACGACCAGATCTCCAATGCCGCGGGGGGGCTACGATGCCACAACCTCACCAGTCCAGGGCGCTACAGGGCAATGACGGCTCTCATGCTGTTGGGCCCTGGCACCCCGATGCTATTCCAGGGCCAGGAGTTCGCCGCATCCGGCTCTTTTCATTATTTTGCGGACCATGAGAAGGGATTGGCCGGGAAAGTACATCAAGGGAGGATCGAATTCCTTCAACAATTTGAAAGTCTTGCCGCACCCGACATGGAAGCTCTCCTTCCCGATCCCTCGGACCCGGCTCTGTTTAGACAATCAAAACTCGATACGTCCGAACGTCAGCGGCACACGGGAATTTACGCACTTCATCGCGACTTGATAAAACTGCGTCGCGAAGAACCCGTGTTTCGCGCCCAGCGACATCGCGGACTGGACGGCGCCGTCTTGGGACCGGAGGCCTTCGTTTTGCGCTTCTTCGGAGAAAATGGAGATGATAGATTGGTGGTGGTGAATTTTGGCCTGGACTTGCACCTTGATCCTGCGCCTGAACCCCTGCTGGCTCCACCGGAATCCATGCGTTGGAAAATCATTTGGTCGAGCGAGAATCCAAAATACGGAGGATCCGGAACCCCTCCCGTAGATACTCCTGACAACTGGAGGATCCCAGGTCACGCCGCGGTGGTCTTGGGACCCAAAAAAACCGGAGAAAGCTGGTCATGACCGATTTGGTGCGCACAATTCCTTGTCGTACGCAAGATGCAGTCGAAACCGAAGTGTTGCTAACACGCGAATGGCTTGTGGCAAACGGACTGGGTGGCTATGCTTCAGGGACTGTGTCCGGTGTCCATACACGCCGCTATCACGGGCTCCTGATTTCTGCGCTTCCGGCTCCTTTGGGACGAGTAGTGATGTTAAATGACCTCGCGGAGCAAATTGTTCTTCCAGATGGAACAAGAGTGCGACTCGGCCAAGAAATCAAAGCAGGCAGCCCGCCGCAGTTTTACGGGCCACCGATCCTGTCGGAATTTCGGTTGGAATCCGGTCTGCCGGTCTGGCTCTACACAATAGGTAATTTCGTCCTTGAAAAAAGATTATTACTCCCCCATTTGCAGAATAGCGTACACATCATATACCGTATGGTGTCCGGCGACGGTCCGGTGAGGCTGGAATTGTGGCCGGCTGTAAACTTCCGCATGCACGAGGCGCTCCCGGATACTCCCATTGAGGAAGATTACTCAATTACTCTTATTGGCCGCAATCGTTACGAGATTTCCTCAGGTGGCCCTGTACGGCAGCTCCGCATCGCGCTTTATGGTCAGGGTCCAGCATTCATTGTGGACAACAGAACGATTGAACCAATCGATTTCTGGATGGAAGAAATGCGAGGTTACTATAGCAAGGGCAATCTTTGGAGTCCGGGCCACTTCCACCTTGATCTGCAAAAGAGTCAGGATGTAGCGCTGGTCGCGTCGAGCCACAGTTGGGAGACCATGCTTGCGCTGAGGCCTCAAGAGGCTTTCCTGGCCGAGAAACAGCGCCGCGAGCATCTTATTAGTTTGGCGCATCCCGCGTCACGTACGGGGACAGCCGCAGAACTGGTCCTAGCCGCAGACCAATTCTTGATTAAACCCGCGGGGCGCAAGGAGGACGCTGCTCGCGCACAAGCCACCGGGTACGACCTCCATAGCGTTATAGCCGGTTACCACTGGTTCACAGACTGGGGTCGCGACACCATGATCAGTCTCGAAGGCCTCACGTTGACTACGGGGCGCTATATCGAGTCGGGTTCCATTATTCGCACCTTTGCTCATTACATCCTGGATGGACTCATCCCCAATATGTTCCCTGAGAGTGAGAAGCGAGGTTTGTACCACACTGCCGATGCGACGCTCTGGTTTTTTCATGCTATCGGGAGCTACGTGGAGATTACGAAAGACCGTGCCATACTCCGGCTATTGATTCCCATGCTTCTGGACATAGTGGATCACCACATTCGAGGGACCCACTTCAATATCAAAGTGGATCCCGACGACGGCCTTCTCTCTCAGGGACAAGAAGGTTATCAACTCACGTGGATGGACGCGAAGGTTGACGATTGGGTTGTAACGCCGAGAGCGGGCAAAGCGGTGGAAATCAACGCCCTGTGGTACAATGCGCTGAAACTGCTGGAAACGTGGGTTACCGAAGAACAAGGAAATCAGGCGGCAGCTTACCTAGCGGACCATGCCGCTCGGACTTATGCTTCGTTCAACGATCGCTTCTGGTATTCGGAGGGCGGTTACCTGTATGACGTGGTAGACGGACGTGATGGCGATGATCCGGCGTGCCGCCCCAACCAAGTCCTCTCAATTTCCCTGTCTCATCCTGTTCTTGAGCCTTCACGGTGGGATAGCGTCATGAATGTGGTCTCGGAACGACTGCTCACTCCTTTTGGACTCAGATCGCTGTCTCGAGATCACCCGGACTACAAGCCGACCTATAGCGGTGATATTCGCTCTCGAGATGCAGCCTATCATCAAGGTACAGTCTGGGCGTGGCTCATCGGCCCATACATTGACGCATGGCTGAAATTGCATCCGCAGGACAAAGCAGCCGCGCGGCGGTTTCTGCTGGGGTTCGTAACGGAATTGGAGGATGCAGGAATCGGTTTTATCAGCGAGATCTTCAACGCCGAGGAACCGCATACCCCCAGAGGTTGCATCGCACAGGCGTGGAGCGTGGCCGAAGTTCTCAGATGTTGGGTGAAAACCTGCGGCCCGGACGATCCTGAAGAACAGTGATCCCCGGACGTCCTACTGGTTTCTAATTTCAAACAGAAAGATTAGATCATGGACCGATTTATATGTATTCATGGACATTTTTATCAACCTCCCAGGGAAAGCCCTTGGCTGGAGGCAATTGAGATTCAAGACTCAGCGTTTCCATACCACGATTGGAACGAGCGGATTTCGGCTGAATGTTACGCTGCAAACGCGGTGTCGCGAATCCTGGACTCCGAGGGAAGAGTCATCCGAATGGTGAACAATTATGCGAGCATAAGCTTCAACTTTGGTCCAACTGTATTGCTCTGGATGGAGAAGTATGCCACCGACGCGTATGTAGCAATTCTGGAGGCAGACAGGCAGAGCATGGAAAAATTCTCAGGCCACGGATCTGCTTTGGCCCAAGCTTACAATCACATGATCCTACCGCTGGCCAACAGCCGTGACAAGAAAACCCAGATTATCTGGGGAATAAAGGATTTTGAGTACCGCTTTGGACGCAAGCCCGAAGGGTTGTGGCTCCCAGAGACGGCTGTAGATCTTGAAACCCTGGACATAATGGCACAACACGGAATCGGATTTGCCATACTTTCCCCCGGTCAGGCACATCGGGTTCGGCCCATTGGCGGTGATGAATGGCAAGATGTGAGTCGTGAAAGAATCGATCATACCAGGGCTTACCAAGTATCACTACCGTCAGGCCGCGTCATGAATCTGTTCTTTTACGACGGTCCCATTTCACAGGCTCTGGCATTTGAAGAATTGCTCAACAGTGGAGAGGAGTTCGCCAACAGACTGATGTACGAGTTCCCCGAGGACAATTCGTCTCCTCGCCTCGTCCACATCGCAACGGATGGCGAAACCTATGGGCATCATCATCGCGGCGGCGACATGGCGCTCGCGTACGCACTCCACTACATTGAATCCAATGAGTTTGCCAAACTGACGAATTACGGCCAATACCTGGAGAATCAACCACCGACGCACGAAGTGGAGATTTTTGAGAACAGCTCGTGGAGCTGCATTCACGGAATAGAGCGTTGGCGGTCGGATTGCGGATGTAACAGCGGAGGCAACTCGGGTTGGAACCAGGCTTGGCGAGCCCCCCTGCGTGCGGCGCTGGACTGGCTCCGAGATGCTGTGAATCCGGCTTATGAACGATTGGCCGGACGGTTTCTGACCGATCCGTGGGCGGCGCGAGACGACTACATCGACATCATCGTGGATCGATCACCCGACCGAGTCAGTGCGTTTCTGAGCCGTCACGCGACCAGGCCATTCAACTCCGATGACGAAATCACCGTCCTGAAGCTCATGGAGCTGCAACGCCACGCAATGCTGATGTACACAAGTTGTGGTTGGTTTTTTGACGAGCTTTCCGGGATTGAGACGGTTCAGGTCATACAGTATGCCGGCAGAGTTCTTCAGTTGGCCGACCAACTTTTTAGCGGCTCCTTCGAACCTGATTTTCTCGAATATCTTGAACTTGCCAAGAGCAATATACCTGAACACAGTGACGGCCGCACAATTTATGAGAAATTCGTCAGGCCTGCCATGCTCGACATGAAAAATGTGGGCGCCCACTATGCCATAAGCTCCCTGTTCCAGGAAGTCGGTGAACGAAGCTCGATCTATTCTTATTCTGCTACCCGGCAGGACTATCGCAGTTTTCAGGCAGGAAGCTCAAAGCTTGTAATCGGGCGGGCAACGGTCATTTCGGAGGTTACGCGCGAATCCACAAGCTTGTGCTTTGGTGTATTACATCTTGGTGATCACAGTATCGCCTGCGGCACCGGTGAATATCAGGGAGCGCAAAAATATGAAGCGCTTGTGCATGAGATTTCGGAGGCTTTCGCGGTGGCTGACTTCCCGAAGACCATACTTCTGTTGGGTAAGCACTTCGGGACGTCTACGTACTCTCTGACCTCGCTTTTTGCCGATGAGCGGCGAAAAGTCCTGGACATGATCATGGAGCCGACGCTGCGCGAGGCTGAAGCTGCATATAGCTCGATTTACGAGCACCATGCTCCGTTGATTCGCTTTCTGAAAGGGTCCGACACGCCTCGGCCTAAAGGCCTAGCTTTGGCAGCGGAGTTATGCTTAAATGCCAAGCTTCGTGTGGCGATTCAAGGGGAGGGGCTTGAGCCCGAAGTCGTTCGACCTCTTCTGGAAGAGGCTCGTTTGGCTGGCGCAACTCTGGATGCGACAGCTCTAGGATTGTTACTGGCAGTCAACATTGAGCATCTGGCCGATGAACTTCTCGAACAACCTGACGACCTTTCTCGAATGGAGAGGTTGAATAAGGCTGCAAAACTAGTCCGGACATTGCCGTTCGGGGTTAATCTCTGGAAGACCCAAAACATCTGCTACAATATTCTTCACACAAATTGGTCGGACTTCAAGAAGAAGGCCGGCATGGGCGACGAAGACGCTCAAGAATGGATACGCAACTGCACTGTCCTGGCCCGGAACTTTTGGATTCGGGTACCGGAGACCGCAGGAATTGCGGACCTGTGATGAACCACAAGATCGGAGAGTCTCTTCATGAATAGTCCAACAGGGACGTATCGGATTCAGTTCAGTCCTTCCTTCGGTTTTCAGTCCGCGAGTTCGGTCGTCCCCTATCTGGCGGACCTGGGCATATCAGACCTATATGCTTCTCCAATCTTTAAAGCCGCAAAAGGGAGCCTCCACGGCTATGATGTGGTTGACTCCAACCACTTGAATCCTGAGTTGGGAGGACTCTCCGACCTGGAAATGCTCTCCGCGGAACTGCAAAAGCACAACATGGGATGGATTCAAGACATTGTCCCGAATCATATGGCGATGGATTCGGAAAATGGAATCCTGATGGATATCTTGGTGAATGGTTACAACTCGGAGTATTTCAACTTCTTCGACGTGGATTGGGGCAATCCGCCTGCCGGCCCCAACAAGAGACTCCTGGCGCCATTTCTTGGCAGATTCTATGGGGAGTGTCTCGAAGATGGAGAGATCACAGTCACATACGGTCCTGACGGATTTAAGGTTGCGTACTACGATTTGGCTTTCCCGTTGCGAATCGAATCTTATCCCAATCTTTTTAAAAACTTGGCCCGTTTGAAAAGAAAACGTGCCGAAGACGATCCCGACTTTATCAAAGTCTTGGGTATCCTCTACGTCTTGAAGACGCTTTCTTCGAGCGATGACCCGGAAGAGCGCTCTAACCAGATAAAACTGATTCACCGTACTATGTGGGAACTCTACAACACCAATGCCGCAATAAAGGAATTGGTTGACGAAAACATGCGGGCACTCAATGGTGAAAAGGGGAAGCCCGAGAGCTTCAACTCCCTCGATGACCTTCTTTCCCAACAGCTCTTCAGGCTTTCATTTTGGAAAGTGGCCGCGGAAGAAATAAATTATCGCCGCTTTTTTTGTATAAATGATCTCATTTCACTCAGAATGGAAGACGATGGCGTTTTCAGCCACACGCACGGCCTGATTTTTGATCTGATTAAAAGACGAATCGTAACCGGTTTAAGAATTGACCATGTCGATGGGCTATACGATCCGACAACCTACCTTCAAGAATTGAGAAAGAGAGCCCCGACAACCTATATCGTTGTTGAAAAAATACTCAATCTCAAGGAAGACCTGCCAAGTTTCTGGCCGGTACAGGGAACGACGGGCTATGATTTTACAAATTATGTCAACGAATTGTTTTGTCAAAAGGAAAATGTGCGAGCGTTCAGCAGAATCTATTCCAGCGTAACGGGCTCAAAGAACTTGTATGAAGAAGTAGTGACTCACAACAAGCGGCTGATAATCCAGGAAGATATGGCAAGCGACGTCCACAACCTTGCCCAACTCCTGAAAGAGATCTCCAGCCGGGACCGTCATGGAAGCGACATAACCCTCAATGCGCTGCAAAGAGCTTTGACCGAAGTCCTTGCGGTGTTTCCCGTCTATAGGACCTACATCAGCCATGTTGTGGTGTCGGACAACGACAGGAAATACATTTTGGATGCGGTGGACCGGGCGAGGGCCAATTTCCCCGGCCTATTACATGGACTTACGTTCTTACGAAGATTCCTTCTCCTGGACTTTCCCGATTATGTCTCTGATGAAGAGAAGAGGGGCTGGCTCCTCTTTGTCATGAGGTTTCAGCAATTTACCGGTCCTCTCATGGCGAAAGGAGTTGAAGATACTACGCTCTACGTGTACAACCGACTAGTGTCACTCAATGAGGTGGGTGGACGGCCGGATCACTTTGGATGCTCGCTTGAAGAATTTCACACCTTCAACACGAAGAAGAAAGACTTGTGGCCGGATTCCTTAAACACCACCTCGACTCACGATACCAAAAGAGGCGAAGACGTTCGCGCGAGAATAAACGTGTTGTCCGAGATGCCGGACGACTGGCTGAGAAAAATCCGAACGTGGATCAAGATAAACAGGGGCAAGAAGAAACGCGTCCGCGGCTTAGCCGTTCCTGACAGAAACGACGAGTATTTCTTATACCAGACGATTATTGGAGCATTTCCATTTTCAGATGCCGAGTACCCCGATTTCATTGAAAGAATAAAGGAATATATTGTCAAAGCTGTCAGAGAGGCAAAGATCCATACTGCATGGCTAAAGCCCGACATCGAGTACGAAGACGCCTATGTTTCATTTGCTGAAAAAATCCTGGCCCGTTCAGGGGACGACGCATTTCTGAAAGAACTGATCCCCTTCACCAAGAGAGTTGCTCATTTCGGTATGCTCAACTCCCTCTCGCAGACGCTTATTAAGATTACATCACCCGGTGTGCCTGATTTCTATCAAGGGACTGAGCTGTGGGACCTAAGCTTAGTGGACCCTGACAATCGCAGGCCTGTAGATTTTGAAAAAAGACGCGCAATGCTCGCAAGCATCCGAGAACACGAAGATACACATATTAGCCGACTGATCCAAGATCTCCTTAGCACGATAGAAGATGGAAAGATTAAGCTCTTTCTCATTTATCGGGCGCTCAAAGCGCGAAGAGGCCATCGAGAGATCTTCCGGAAGGGCGCTTATGTTCCCCTCGAATCGGCGGGAAGATTCAGGAGCCATGTCATCGCGTTTGCACGGAGGTATCACCAGCAATGGGCCATTGTCATTGCTCCGAGGCTTCTCAGCCACCTGGTTCAAGAAGGAGATTTTCCTCTTGGAAGACAAGTATGGCAGGACACTGAGGTGATAATGCCTGACTGGTCACCGTTAGAATGGCGGAATGTTATCACGAACGAGGTACTTTCCGCGGGCAGTGCCCTGCCTGTCGGAGACCTATTACACAGTTTTCCGGTGGCGTTACTCATGGGCGAAGGAAAGAAGCAGTATGCTCAAACTGCCTGAGTGGAGCCAGTCAGACGATATTCCCAGGCGTGGCGGCCGACCGCCGAGATTCAACACGTATCCATATGGCAATAATAGTCTGAGGTTACAGAGGTGAAGATGTCCACAAATGCCAACGCTGAACCCTTTATCGTAAAAGATTGTGCGCTGCTGAACATAGCAACCGGGAAGAAGGCCAGAAACCTAAAAGAAATGAGGGATCATTTACAGAATATCCCCCTCGGGAGCATATATAATCATTTTTGGGGCGGGCTTTTGAGGCACAGGTTCGATGAGCCTGAATACAACAACGATTTTGCAGAATGGGTTCGCTATTCCCTCCAAGACAATGTTCTTGCTGAACGATTATCCATTATCGACCCGGCTGCTTTTGCAGATCTGGAATCCTTGCGCCAAGAGCTGCTCGAAGTCATTGAACAGAGGCTGGATGAGACCGAAATGATTACCTGGGCCAAGATTGACATGCAGTTTCATTTTGTCGACTCTCAAATAATAGTGTTCGATACCCGAGAAAAAATTGAAGAACCGGAGCAATTGGTGGAGGCTGTTCCCAAAATGTCTGAGGGAAGCTTATTCTATCATTTTATTGACGCGAGACGCCGCAGCCCTGAAATGATGGACGACTTCCGCTTGTGGTTGAGGCCTTGCGGTGATCGTTATGAGGACCTTTGCTCACAACTGGCGTCAGTAGATCCCTATTTTGTATCCCTCATGGAACTGCGGGCGCAACTGACAAATTTGTTTGCACATCGTTTTCAGGGAGTGTCCGGATGACATCTATTCAAGATTACGCGGCAGTGACCGGCGAAGACGTGATCGATCGACTCCGTCAGATTGCAAGACCATTAAGAGGAATCAAAGTAGTGCATGTGAACTCCACTTTTGTAGGTGGAGGCGTAGCGGAAATCCTAAGCAAGCTCGTTCCCCTTCAGAAAGATCTGGGCCTCGATGTTCGGTGGGAAGTTATTCGAGGCGAGGAGCGGTTTTTCCAGATTACAAAGAGCTTCCACAACGCGTTACAAGGCATACCCGCCCCACTGGGGGATGCGTCTTTCAAGGTTTACGAGGAAACCGGCGCCCAAAACTCGGAAGGGCTCCGTTCGATCCTTGAGGAGGCAGACATAGTTTTTATACACGACCCGCAGCCATTGCCCCTGTTGAGGTTATGCCCGAACCGAAAAGGCAAGTGGATCTGGCGATGCCATATCGACTTGAGCCATCCTTATCGTCCGTTGTGGAAGTACTTGCGTAACTTCGTCATGGAATACGATGCGAGTATTTTTTCCCTCGCGGATTTTTCCCAGCCCTTGCCACACACCCAGTATCTGATGCCGCCCAGCATCGACCCTCTCAGCGAAAAAAACATGAATCTGACCGAAGAGGAAGTCCATGCCACCAAACTTCAATTCGGTCTGGACCCCGACAGACCAATAATGCTCCAGGTCTCACGTTTTGATCGCTTCAAGGATCCTCTCGGCGTGGTTAGAGCATATCGATTGGTCAAGCCGTTCGTTCCGGCGCTTCAGTTGGTCCTCGCGGGCGGCGGAGCCACCGATGACCCTGAAGCCGAAGCGGTCCTAGCCGAAGTTCGTAGCGAGGCGGGCACCGACAAAGACATTCACGTGCTTCAGCTACCTCCGGATGCACATGTCACGATCAATGCCCTGCAGCGAGGCGCCGGCATAGTGCTTCAAAAGTCTCTTAAAGAAGGATTCGGCCTGACCGTGACCGAGGTCATGTGGAAAGGAAAACCTGTAATAGGCGGCGACACGGGAGGAATTCGTCTTCAGGTCGTGAACCACCACACGGGTTTCCTGGTTAAGACTCCGGAAGGGGCTGCTTTGCGAGTTCGATATCTCTTGCGTCACCCAGACATAGCCCACGAAATGGGTCGCAAGGCAAAGGAATTGGTACGTCACAATTTTCTGCTGACCAGAAATCTGCGAGAATATTTGAGCATTATGCTAGCCCGTATGTTTGGTGACCCGGAGAGGATAGAGTTGGAAGGAAATGCAGTCCGAGCTGTAACAGGCCTCAAGACTTTCGAAACTTGCACTCTGAAGTCCAGCGAAGTTTGAGAGGATTTTTTCTGGGCGCGAAAGTGAAATGGGGACTTCAAATCGACCTCGGCCTCCACGAGGATTCAACCCTCCGGGATGGCATCGCCGTGGGTAATTCCTAACCGCATTCATCCTTCACGCAGGTCCAGTCAATCTCAAAAAGTCTTTTCTGGTCTTCGACGCCTTTCAAGCAAACGTCGAATTCTCTTATAACCGTGAACCGGTCCCTTACGAGTTCGTAAGTCGCTTCAGAAACTACGACCTTTCCCGGACTTGCTGTAGCCTGGATTCTGTCCGTAAGGTTGACATCCGCCCCGACAATGCCGTACTTGGCTCTCGTTTTAGCCCCTATATTACCTATTACTACTTCACCGGTATTGATCCCGATACCCATAGACAGAGCCGGAAAACCATCGGAAACACTCTCTTTGACGAAACCCTCCATCTCTGTTTGCATCTCTAGAGCGCAGAACACGGCGTCGTGGGCTCGTTTCTTGATGTCAGAATCTACTCCATTGAAAAAAACCATTATTGAATCGCCGTAAAAATCGACGATTATGCCTCTGTGCCTCTCTATTACAGCGATCATTCTGGAAAAATAGCTGTTCAAGACGGTAATTACGGTTTCAGGCTTTAATTTTTCTGAAATTTCCGTGAAATCCCGTAAATCCGACATCATGATAGAAACAACGCCTTTTTCGCCACCCAATCGCAGGGCTCCGGGACGATTCATCAGGTCTTGGGCGACTTTCTTGTCAACGTATCGTCCAAAGGTCTGTTCGATCAGGTCCCGTTGTTTAAGTCCTTCGACCATCTGGTTAAAACTTCGGCTAAGCTGACCGATCTCGTCCTTTCTTGTCTCCGGGAGCTTCTGAGAGTAGTCACCTTCCTGTATTCTGGTTGCGGCGTCGGATATTTCCGCGATGGAACGGACAACAGATCTGGTGACAATTCTGATCAGCCCCAAGATTATGATGAGCGCCAATACGCCTGCAACCGCATAATAAAGCCTGAACTGTGTTATAGGTTCGAGCATTATTCGGCCTTGCGACAACAGCACTATGTACCAATTTACTGACGGGATCTTGTAAAACCCGGCCACCACGTCCGGAGGATGCCCCGGTCCGAAAACGTGTCCATAGGGCTTTTTTCTTATGTCATCAAGAATTGTTTGTTCCAGAGGGTCACCGTTGTCCGCTATTCTTTTTCTATCCGCATAGATTTTATCTGTAACTGCGAGAAACTGCCCAGTGCTGGTGACGAGCCACGCGGAGCCGCCCTCGAGTAAATTCATTTTTCTTATCGGTTCGAGGAATGAGTCAAAACTGATTCGGACCAGCAGCTTTTTTGAGTCTTCAGGATGTTCCGGGTCGAGGTTCCTTATTATTCTTAGCGTCTTGTCGGGAGCGTTCGGATCCATCACAGGAGCGCAAAACCCAAAATCACCGCACAGCTCCATTGTATAACTGCCGTGAGCAGTTCCATGCTCTAGTTCTTCAATTTCGGATTTTGAATCAT
>JAPLJJ010000221.1 GCA_026388665.1 Deltaproteobacteria bacterium | reverse complement strand
TGAAAGGTCGCGTGGACTATGTTGCCTCAAAAGATAAGATCCTGTCGGAAATCTCAGAACCGAATATAGAGGCGATGGAGTCCATCGGTGGGACAGGCGATAGCCTGACTGGGATTGTTGCAGCCCTTATAGCCTCGGGGATGCCAATCCCTGAGGCTGCTACACTGGCCGCTAAAGCAAATCGTCTAATAGGGGCCCTGGCTTCTCCTAATCCCGCCTGGTCCATTGCGGATTTCCTGCCTTTCGTGCCATCATCTATCCGTCAAGCCCAAAATTCAAGCTAACACCTGAACCCTTCTGAAGGTTATGAAATTGAATCACGGTCACTAATCCGGTAATATAAACGAAACATTAAGCCTTCCCCAATAGAAGGACTCAGGAGACAATCATTTCATGAAACCAGAGACTTGCTTTGACGCAAGAGACAGCGGCCAAACTAACGTGGTCTTGATTGATTCTCACGCTCATCTCGAATTGGAGCCGCTTGTGAACTATGTTCCGGCTATTATCGAAAGAGCGTTGGCCGTGGGTCTAATCGGAATCATCACAGTAGGGATAGACATTGATGATGCGATTGCAGCGCTGAAGATAGCCAAGGAATACGACATGGTGTTCGCCTCAATCGGGTTCCATCCCCATAACGCCAAAGATGTTCACGATGGCTCCCTGTCGCAAATGGAAGAACTCTGTGATAACCCAAAAGTCGTCGGATATGGAGAGATAGGGCTGGATTTCTTTAGGAACAGGTCTCCGCATGACAAACAGTTAGCAGTGTTTGGCGATCAAATCCACTTGGCCAAAATGAAAAATAAACCCATCATAGTTCATTTAAGGGACGCGTATGATGAAGGACTGGCGATGTTGGAAAAATATGGGCCATTTCCCAGAGGAGGAGTGATTCATTGTTTTTCTGGCGACGAATCCGATGCTCATCGTGCCCTGGATCTGGGGTTTCACCTTTCTGTACCGGGTACTGTAACTTACAAGAAGAATGACAACCTCAGATCCATTGTTGCCGAAATACCTGATGACCGGCTTCTGCTGGAGACTGATTGTCCTTTTTTGGCTCCTGAGCCTCTACGTGGCAAGGATAATGAACCGGCCTATATCATTCATACAGCTCGCAAGGTTGCCGAGATCAGAGGTGTGGAGCTTCAAGCTCTGGGATGGCTGACGGTCAACAACGCCATTAATCTGTTCAATCTGCCTTTGTGAAGTTATTTCGCTCCAAAATTTCGTACAAAGATCAGCAACAATTTGATAGAATGCTGATAGATTATTTCTAGTATATTTCCACGACCGTCTCAGACGCCAGAAACTTCGGTATCCCTTCACTGGGCCGGAGAGAAACTTCCATGTTTGCTTCACCGGGAGTCCCTCAATGAAAGTGTCATTTAGATCTTATTGTACAATGGTGGGCATTTGTCTTATAGGCGTAATGATTACGGGATGCGACCAAAAACGTCATACTCGTGAATTACCCACGCCCGAAGTCACTGTGGGCCACCCGGTCAACAAGGAAGTTACCGATTTTCTAGAACTGACTGGAACCACAGCAGCCCTCGAATCTGTGGAAGTCCGTGCCCGGGTTAAGGGGTGGCTTCAGAGTGTTAATTTCGTGCCGGGGACTAAGGTCAAGAAGGGCGACCTGTTATTTGTAATCGATCCTCGAATGTTCCAGGCCCAGGTAGATAAGATAGAGGCTCGACTCAAGGGCGCACAAGCCGAGGAGAACCTTAAGAACGTCAATGTGAAGCGCGCTGAACAACTTCTGGCGACTGCTTCAATCAGCCAACTGCAATACGATGTTCAATTTGCCGAGCAAGGAGTGGCTCAGGCCCAAGTCGGCATTTCCGAAGCTGACCTGGAAAGTGCACGGCTCGATCTCGATTACACCCAGGTTACCGCCCCTATTAGTGGGAACGTTAGTAGAAATCTAGTCGACGCCGGAAATCTCGTGGGAGCCGCAAATGAGACGCTGCTTACCAAAATAGTTAACGATGAGTCAATATATGTGTACTTCAATCTCAGCGAGCGAGATGTGCTGACGCTCATTAACATGCATCCTCGAAAAACCTCACAAAACGAAAAAAAAAGCGGGAAGATTTCCGCCTACATGTCGTTGAGCAATGAGACTGGATTCCTCCATGAGGGAACCATTGATTTCTGGGAACCGGAACTTGACCCTAAGACAGGGACTTTGCAGGCGCGAGCTGTTTTTTCTAACGAAAATGGTAAATTGATGCCGGGATTGTTCGGCCGTATTAGAATTCCAATTCAAAAACGAAAAGCATTGCTGGTTCCTGAAATAGCCGTCGGAGTCTCACAAGCGGGCATGTATGTTTTGACGGTAAACAATGACAACATTGTGGAACAACGATTGGTTAAGACCGGTCAACTTGACGGGGTCCTCAGGGTAATTGAGGAAGGCATCAAGGAAGACGATCGGGTCATTATCAATGGTATTCAGCGGGCTAGACCCGGCGCTAAAGTGAATCCGCAAAAGGCCTCCGACCATCAGGGACCGGATAGCCAACCCGTAAAATAAAGTCTCCTCCTAAAGTAATGGAGATCGTCTCATGCTGAGTCGTTTCTTTATAGATAGACCCATTTTCGCATCCGTCATTTCAATTCTGATCGTGATTGTCGGGGGCGTCTCCATTTTTACGCTGCCCATAGCTCAATATCCGGACATCGTTCCACCCGTGGTTCAGGTTACTGCGTCATATCCTGGCGCTGATCCTAAGGTTATTGCGGAGACTGTTGCGGCGCCTATTGAGCAGCAGGTGAACGGCGTCGACAACATGCTCTATATGTCTAGCCAAAGCGCCGCTGATGGTAGTTATACACTGAATGTAACATTCGCTTTGGGTACCAATATCGACATGGATACCGTCCTGACCCAAAATCGGGTTACAGCCGCCATGGCCCAGTTGCCCGAAGAGGTTCAGCGTCAAGGCGTCACGACTAAGAAAGTGTCCAGTTCGCTTGTCATGATATTGACGGTTTATTCGCCCGACGGCACGTATGACGATCTGTTTGTCACAAATTACGTGACCATCTACATCAAGGACGTTCTGAGTCGTATTTCGGGTGTTGGGAATATAAACCTGTATCCGAACAAAGATTATTCGATGCGAATCTGGTTGGACGCAGATAAGCTTGAAGCCCGAAACCTGACGGTCAATGACGTAGTCAACGCCATCAAGAACCAGAATGTCCAGGTTGCCGCCGGGCAACTCGGGCAACCTCCGGTCCCCAAGGGACAAATGCTTCAACTCTCCGTGAATACCCTTGGTCGGCTCACGGACCCCAAACAATTTGAAGATATAATTGTAAAAACCGGGCAAGGGACCCGCGTTACCTATATAAAAGATATCGGTCGAGTTGACCTAGGCGGTAAGGCATACGATTTTCTGTCCTTCTACGAGGGTAAGCCGGCCGCCACCATGATGATCTACCAATCTCCAGGGTCTAATGCGATTGAGGTCACAAAACAGCTCAATGACGCGCTTGGGCAACTTCGGAAAGATTTTCCTAAGGGCTTGGATCATGTCGTTGTGTATCAGGTTGCCGATTTTGTCCGGGCGTCTGTCAAAGAGGTCGTGATAACGCTCCTTGAAGCTTTTGTTTTGGTAGTCCTGGTAGTTTTTATTTTCCTTCAGAACTGGCGAGCCACCATAATACCCGTGATCACGATACCTGTGTCGTTGATCGGAACATTCGCCGTAATGGCGCTTCTAGGTTTCTCGATAAATATGGTTACATTGTTCGGGCTGGTTCTTGCCATCGGTCTTGTTGTAGATGACGCCATAGTGGTCGTGGAAAACGTTGAACGTAACATGACCGAGTTCGCTCTATCCGGAAGGGACGCCGCCATACGGGCCATGCAGGAAATATCGGGGGCAATCGTAGGCATAACATGTGTGTTAATGGCCGTGTTTGTGCCGCCGGCTCTTCTTGGAGGAATCACAGGAGAACTCTTCCGACAGTTTTCCTTGACGATAGCCATCACCGTGCTTTTCAGCGCGCTAAACGCTCTGACCCTCAGTCCGGCTCTCTGCGCCCTGATGTTGCGCCCGAGTCAGGGAGAGAAAAACCTGTTTTTCAAAAAATTTAACCAATTTTTCAACGCTATGACTAGTTCCTACTCGAAGATCATATCGATCAGTGTCCGCCGTGTCGCCATTATGCTTGCCCTGTTCATTGGTCTGGTAGGATTAACCGGCTTGGGCCTGGTGAATGTCCCGACTGGTTTTCTTCCTCTCGAGGATGATGGATTGGTTCTCATTAACATCCAGATGCCCGACGGAGCAAGCATGGAACGCACAACGGACATGGTCGG
>JAPLJJ010000019.1 GCA_026388665.1 Deltaproteobacteria bacterium | reverse complement strand
GCTTCGTTAAGGAGGTCGTAACGTGTTCAAAATTGACGACGAACAAAAAATGATCATTGAAACAGTCCGCAAGATAGCTACCAAGGAAATTGCGCCTAGGGCCGCCGAACTCGATGAGACGGCCGGCTTTCCGCACTACGCAGTCGGTGTGTTTGCCGAAAACGGTCTACTGACCCCCCTACTTCCTGCCGAGTATGGCGGCGTGGAGCTAAGTTTTCTGCTTTTTTCGATGGTCTTAGAGGAGATTGCTAAAGCATGCGCATCATCGGCGTTGACGCTCATTGCTCAAGCTGATGGTGCAGTTGACAGCGCTTGCCGCAACGGAACCATCCGCGGGTTCCGACATTCTGTCCATGAGAACAAAAGCTGTGCGCAAAGGCGGCAAGTACGTAGTCAATGGCCAGAAGTGTTTTATCACAAATGGTTCGGTCGCCGATTTCTTCGTGCTGTTCGCTTATACCGACGCATCAAAGGGACCTCGCGGAATGAGTGCTTTTGTTGTCGAGAAAGGGTTTCCCGGTCTGGTGTACGGGAAAAATGAGAACAAAATGGGAATGCGAGGCTCGATCAACTCGGAGTTATTTTTTGAGGATATGGAGGTCCCGGCGGAAAACCTCGTTGGCGCAGAAGGCGAGGGATTCGTTAACCTCATGAAAACGCTTGCCATGAGCAGGCTTTTTTGCGCTTCCCAGGCAGTGGGTATCGCGCAAGGGGCCCTTAACCAGGCCATAGCCTACGCTCGCCAACGAGTGCAGTTCTCTAAACCTATAGCGGCTCTAGTTCCTATTCAATTCATGGTCGCCGACATGGCTGCCGGCGTTGAATCGGCACGACTTCTGACTCATAAAGCGGCTTGTTTGTTCGATGAGGGTGACGAGAAAAAGGCCGGGACTTTTGCCGCCATGGCCAAATGCACTGCATCTGATACCGCAATGCGAGTCACTACCGATGCGGTTCAAATTATGGGCGGTTACGGTTATATGAAGGACTATCCGGTAGAACGAATGATGCGGGATGCCAAACTCACCCAAATCTACACGGGAACCAATCAGATCATGAGGCTCGTGGCGGGACGGGACATCTTAATGCCGTACTAGCCCTGAATAGCATCCAGGAGTCAACGATATGACTGAGACAAGAAAAGTGATTGTTGTCGGCGCAGGCATCATGGGCGCGGGAATCGCCCAGGTCTGTGCGCAGGCAGGACTACAAGTCTTTTTTAACGACATTGATGAACAGGCTTTGGGTAAAGCCTTGGAACGAATTGTCTGGTCACTAGGGAAACTGGCTGCCGCAGGCAGACTCTCCGAAGAAAAGGAAACAATTCTATCCAGAATAAGGTTGTTCCCTGACCTTTCAGTTGCTGTCGAGGCCGATATAGCCATAGAAGCCGTGTATGAAAGGCTCGATCTTAAACAAAACATTTTTCGCGTTATTGATCAGTCGTGTGGACCTCGGACAATTTTGGCCTCCAATACGTCAGCTATCCCTATTACAGAACTTGCCTCCGTGACGAGGCGCCCTGACAAGGTTGTTGGACTGCACTTTTTTAATCCAGTTGCCATGATACAGGTCGTGGAAGTGATCAAAGGAATAGAAACCTCTGAGAATACTATGCAGGCGTCAATTGATTTCGTCACCACGCTTGGTAAGGAGGCCATCCGAGTCGAAAGCGACATTCCAGGATTCCTGCTCAACCGCATCAATCTCGTGAGTTATGTTGAGGCCATCCGATTGGTCGAGCAAGGTCTAGCCAAGATTCCCGAGATTGATAAAGGAGTCAGGCTTGCCTTTGGGAGAAAACAGGGGCCGTTTGAAACGGGAGACATGGTCGGTCTGGACGTGAGCTATGGCGCACTCATGGCCATATACGAGGAAAGCAAAGACCCCAGGTTCTATCCGCCTCAATTGTTGCGCCGAAAAGTGAAGGCGGGATATCTTGGTCGCAAAACCGGCAAAGGTTGGTACGACTATGACGCCGGCGGAAACCGGAAACTCGACTTGGCATAATCAATTAGGCAAGTTTTCGGAATTCCCGATAAGCCGCCTTTTGACCAATTGATGCGCCTTGGGTTTGCCTTCCGGACATGGGGCCAATCCAAGGATAGAAAATGATGCGATAGCTAAACCGGAACAAGGAGGGCTGCGTGAGAGAAGCTGTTATCGTGAGTGGTGTGCGAACACCCATTGGGAAATACATGGGAACGCTCAGGGATGTTCCGGCTTACGATCTTGCGGCCCTGGTGTTGAACGAATCCACTAGGCGAATTGGCCTCGATCCTAATATGGTGGATGAAGTTATAATGGGCCAGTCTTACCAGAGCGGTGAATATGTCAATATCGCCCGTATGGCCCTGTTGAAAGCCGGCTGGCCGGAAGGCACTCCTGGAGTGACGCTGGATAGACGGTGCTGCACCGGCCTGGATGTAGTCCGTGTCGCCGCCATGGCCATACAGTGCCGTCAGGCTGACATTATCGTCGCCGCCGGAGTGGAGAATATGAGTTCAGCGGAGTTCTATCTGCCGGGCGACATCAAGTGGAGCGTTGGCGGCAAGAGAGGTATGCCTCGCGGTCACGGTGATTTAACCATTTTTGGGATCCCTCTTTATGACCGGATCCAGCGTGCCCGGGTTATGTCCCAACCCGAGGAGAGATATGGAATCCTGCCATCGATGATGTCATGGGCCGAAGCTGGCGCGAGAGAACATGGCATTACCCGAGAGGACTGCGACAAGTGGGCCTTAATGAGCCACACTAAAGCCTGCCGAGCCGTTGATGAAGGAAAATTCACTGAAGAGATTGTCGGGGTTGTCGTCCCTCAACCGAAAGGAGACCCTATCATTTTCTCTGAAGATGAAACGCCTCGTGCGGATACCACTTTGAAACAATTGGCGAGACTGAAACCCGTTTTGGGAGGGGTTTGCACTGCCGGGAATTCGTCCACAGAGAACGACGGGGCCGCCGCTGTTGTGATCACCTCAGATCAAAAGGCGCGAGAGTTGGGCTTGGACCCACTGGCCACACTCAAGTCTTTTGCTGTCGCCGGAACTGATCCAAGGCGAACCTACAAGGCCGTGCCCGCGGCTGTCTCAAGAGTATTACAGAAGGCTGAGTTGACAATCGATCAAATGGATCTGATCGAGGTCCAAGAAGCATTCGCTGCACAGGTTTTGGCCGATCTCATAGAGATGGGAATCCCTGAAGACGCTTATCAGATGGTCAACGTTAATGGTTCGGGAATCTCTCTAGGTCATCCCATTGCATGCACTGGAACGAGAGTTCTCGTTTCTTTGCTAGGGGAAATGAAACGCCGTAATGCCCACTATGGCTTGGAGTGCATTTGCGGAGGTGGTGGGCTCGGAATAGCCGCAATTCTTGAAAGATAAGACCAAAGCGAGCGGACCATGCCTTGTGCGTTAGGACTCTTACTATGTCTGGCCTTGGGAGGCATTCAATGGAAATAAAGAAAGTTTGTGTTGTCGGCATGGGAACAATGGGTAGCCAGATCGGGGTCGTGTCGGCAAGCGGCGGTTACAAAACATCTATGGTTGATTCGTCCACGGAAAAGGTCGCAGCCGGCTTGAGAACTGTTCAGTCCTTCCTGGAAAACAGAGTCAAAAAAGGCAAGCTGGGACAGGAGAAAATGGATGAAATGCTTGCCCTTGTCACAGCCGAAATCGACTTGGCTAAAGCGTGCCGCGACGTGGATCTAGTGATAGAGGCCGTACATGAGAATATCGACGCAAAAAGGGCGCTATTCGGACAATTAGATGGGCTTTGTAAAGTAGACACCATCCTTGCCAGCAACACGTCAACTCTGTGGATCACCGAAATAAGTTCGGCGACTATGAGGCCTGAAAAGTGCATTGGCACTCATTTTCTTATCCCCGCGGCCCTGACCCCTCTTGTGGAAGTGGTCAGAGGGGTACAAACCTCTGACTCTACCCACGACACGATTGTTGATTTCTTGAAGAAATGCGGAAAGCTGACAGTCACTGTCGCAGATTCTCCTGGATTTCTTATCAATCGTCTGTATCTCCCCATGGTCAATGAAGCCTTTTTCGCGCTGGAGACAGGTTTAGCCACTCCTGAAGAGATAGACAGGGCATGCACGTTGGGCCTCGGCTTGCCTTTAGGACCATTGGCAGCGGCAGACGCGTTCGGTTTGGACATTCTTCTGGCATGCATGGACACCTTTCACCGTGAACTGGGCGACAAGTACAGACCGGCCCCCCTCCTGGTTAAGCTAGTCAAGGCGGGACATCTGGGAAAAAAGACGGGACGTGGGATATATGATTACAGGAAATAAAATCGCCGGATTGAAATTTCGCACATCCTTCATAATATTTCGGTCAGAGGCCGAAGAGTCTCCGGGCATTCTCCCCGAACACCGCAGCCTGATCCGATTCATCAAAGCCTGCTTTCACAAGGAGCGAACCAATCGTCGATATTTCATGCTCATGAACAAACCAGGGCCAGTCAGTCCCGAAGAGAACACGAGAAGCCCCATGTGTCCGTAACAGTTCGATAAACTGGTCCTCCGTGAGCGTATGACCGGCATTGGAAGTATCCAAATAGAGATTCGGCGCCGGGAGCAAATAGCGGCATAGCTCGTCAAAATCGGCGAGCAAGCCACCCATGTGGGCGCCGATGAAGTTGATTCCCGGATGTCGATGGACAATCTCCGCAATTTTGGAGGGTATTGTGAGATGATCTGGATTAGTTCGAAAATAGGAGTCTGCTCTGGCAAAAGTGTCAAATACCACAATCGGCTGAATTGCCTTGTCTCGCCCAAGACTTTCCATCTCAGTAAGCATGACATTGGATTCCGGGGATAATGGATCAAAACGCTGGGAAAAACTCGAAAACTTGAACCCATTGATCCCGAAGTCGAAAATGCGTTGGATCTCATCGGA